>JBOGXL010000334.1:0-4466 GCA_050694575.1 Actinomycetota bacterium
ACTACGGGCTGAACGAGGTCGGCCGCGAGGTGCTGAAGGAGGCGACCGGCCGTTGGACGAGCTTCGTGGGCGCGATGGACACGCTCCTCGGTGTGGGAATGGAGGCGAGATGAGGACAATGACCGAAGACGCCAGAACGGGGACGCCACCGCTGTCCAACGCGGGAACTCCCCAGCCGTTGTGGGGTGGGCCCGCCAGGACTCGAACCTGGGACTAACCGATTATGAGTCGGCTGCTCTGACCACCTGAGCTACGGGCCCGCCAAGACTCCGGTCACAAAGTTCCATCTTTCCCGGCCACAGATGCCACCCTGTTGACCGTGACCGGGCAGAACACGACGACTCTACTGCGGTCCGCCGGCGCGGCCGGGCGGATCCTCGTCGGGCTGAGCGTGGTCTACGCCGTGCTCGCCATCCGATTGGTGGTCGAGACCGTTGCGGCCCTGGTCGGCGAGGACTTCCTCGGTGACCTCGGCGTCGTGGTCGGCGGCGGGATCCTCGTCCTGGTCTTCCAGTTGTCCGTCCTGCTCGCGCTCGGGCACTTCAGCCTCGGCCGGCGTCTCCTGCGGGGCGACCCCGACGGGTATCCGTTGGCCACCGCGATGCTCGTGGTCGACGTCCTGCACTTCGGCGTCTACGGGTGGTTGCGCGTGGGACCGCGGCGAGACGTGCGGTGGATCAACGCGTGGACCGACCACGAAGCGAGCGTGCGACGGCAGGGCGTTATCTACATCGTTCTGGCGGCGTTCGCCGTCGTCGCTTTGGTGTTGCTGCTCCGGTGGGTCCGGCGAGCACCGGGCAAGCCGCTTCCGACGATCGAGTCGGCGCGATCGGCGAGCACGCAGGCGGTCGTCGTCGCACTCATGCTGCTGAACATCGTCGTCGCGCACGAGACTGTCCAGAATCGTCGGGTCGCTCTCCGGGTGCGCGATGCCCAAACGGCCGTGGACGAACAGGTCCGATGGCGCTTCAGCGTCCCGTCGAGCGCCCCGATGGCGACGCGCGGGGGTGGACGCACGTTCTTCGCCGGCGACGACGCCGAGCTGTCGGCGATCGACGAGATGACAGGCGCGCTCATGTGGTCGGCTGCGGTGAGTCGTCGTGTGCTCGGAATCGCCTACGGCGCCGGCACCGTGTTCGTGAGCGACCTCGATGGGGTGGCGGCGCTGAACGCGGCGACGGGCGAGCGGCGTTGGGCGGTCGGTTCGGTGGGCGACGATCCGACGTGCGTCGTCGAGCCCGCGGTAGCCGATCGGTCCGCCGTCTACGTCGTGGCGACGCAACGAGGGGAAGCCGTTACTCAGCTGCAAGCGCTCGAGCCGGCCACAGGACGGGAGCGTTGGCGTTTCTCGTGGGACGGCACGAGCTCCTGCGGCAGCGAACGAAGTGTCGCCGTCGGTGAAGGCATCGTCGTCGTTCCGGGGGCCGGTGCCGGCGACGGGCTCACGGCCCTGAACGCCGCCGATGGACGGGTGCGGTGGCACCGGGAGCTCCGCGGCTTCCCAGAAGGACCGCCGGTTGTCGCCGGCGATTCCGTGTACACGACGACAGCCGGCGGCCGTTACGTCTACGCACTCGACCGTGACGAGGGCTCGATCAGGTGGCGGAGTGACCTGGGCCCGGGAGCTCGGGGCCCGGTCGCCGCCGGCGAGGGCGTCGTGATCGTGAAGGACGAGGGCGTGGTCGCCCTCGACGCAGATGACGGATCCGTGCGCTGGCGCTATCGGACGGCCGAGGACACAGTGACGCCCGTGGTGATCGCGGAACGGTTCGTGTACGCCGCGACGTCACTCGGGACGTTCGTACGGCTCCGCGCGTTGGAACGAGCCAGTGGACGCTCGTACTCGTGCGTCGGGATCGCCGTGCCGTCCGATGCGACTCAGACGATCGGCTCCCGGGATGGGGCGACTGTTGTGTCCCGGCGAGCCGCCTTCGCGATCGAACCCCGGCTCGTGTCACCGTCGGTGTTGCGGACCTTACGCAGGTTCGAATCCGCGGAACACGCGACTTGTCCGGTCGCCGATGTGAGCTGAACCGCTAGCATGCGAACCATGGAAGCCACCGGAGGACACCTCGTCGCCGAGGCTCTGCATCGCTCGGGGGTGAACGTCATCTACACACTCTCCGGCGGGCACATCTTCCCGATCTACGACGGCTGCGTGAAGCTCGGCATTCGCATCGTGGACGTCCGCCACGAACAGACGGCGACCTTCGCCGCCGAGGCGCACGGCAAGCTGACCGGGGACGTCGGGGTTGCGGTGCTGACCGCCGGTCCCGGCGTCACCAACGGTGTCAGCGCTATCACGTCCGCGCACTTCAACGGCTCGCCCGTGCTCGTGCTGGGCGGACGCGCTCCGCAGGGTCGCTGGGGGTCGGGATCCCTCCAGGAGATGGATCATGTCCCCGTCGTTCAGAGCATCACGAAGTCGGCCCGAACCGTCTTCGAGGCGGCGGGATGTGGCGTCGCGGTGGGGGAAGCCTTGCGCGCAGCGCGGGCTCCGCATCGAGGGCCGGTGTTCCTCGATTTCCCGATGGACGCGTTGTTCGTGACGGCGGAAGGCGACGTGCCCGAGCCCACCGGGCCGGTGCGGATCGAGCCGGATGGCGACGCGCTGACGAGGGCCGTTGAGCTCTTGTCGTCGGCGGAGCGTCCCGTGCTCGTCGCGAGCACCGACATCTGGCTCGCCGGCGCGCATCCAGAGCTGCGGAGCCTCGCCGAGACCCAGCGCATCCCCGTCATCCTCAACGGCATGGGCCGCGGCCTCCTGCCCGCCGATCACGAGCTCGTCTTCGCCCGTGCGCGCTCGACGGCGTTCAAGGGCGCCGACGTCGTCTGCGTTATCGGGACGAGGCTCGACTTCCGGCTCGGCTTCGGCCGCTTCGGCGAAGCGAGAGTGATCCACGTGCAGGACCACGTGGACGAGATCGGGACGCACGCCAGCCCGGCCGTAGGCGTCGGGGGCGATCTCGCGACGACCATGCGAGCGTTGGCCGGCGCGCCGCGGAAGAACGAGGCCGCGCGGGAGGAGTGGATCGCGCGGCTCCGGGCCGACGAGGACCAACGACGTGGCAAGGAGCTGCCCGAGCTCGAGGACGACTCGTATCCGATCCACCCCGCGCGCGTGTACGGCGTGCTCAAGACGAAGCTGGATCGCAGCGCCGTCGTCATCGGTGACGGGGGAGACTTCGTCTCCTACGCCGGGAAGCTCGTGGACGTGTACGAGCCCGGGTGTTGGCTCGATCCGGGACCGTTCGGTTGCCTCGGAACGGGTCTCGGGTACGCGATAGCGGCCCGCGTCGTGCACCCCGGTCGTCAGGTGGTGCTGATGGCCGGCGACGGCGCCCTGGGGTTCTGCGGGATGGACATGGACACGCTCGTCAGGCTCGATCTCCCCGTTGTGATCGTCGTGGGCAACAACGGGATCTGGGGCCTCGAGAAGCACCCTATGCAGATGATCTACGGGTACGACGTGGCTGCCGATCTGAACCAGGAGACGCGTTACGACGACATCCTGAAAGCCTTCGGCGGGGCCGGGGAGACCGTCGACAAGCCCACGGACCTTTCGCCTGCGCTCGACCGAGCCTTTGAGTCGGGCGTCCCGTATCTGGTGAACGTCAAGACCGACCCGGCCGTGGCGTACCCACGGTCGGCCAATCTGGCGTAACTACCAGCCGAGCTCGTCCAGCCGTTCGTCGGAGATCCCGAAGTGGTGCGCGATCTCGTGGACGACCGTGGTCACGACCTCGTCGTAGACTTCGTCGGCGTCGTCGCAGTCGCGCAGGATCGGCCCCCGGTAGATAGTGATCTTGTCCGGGAGGACGAACGTGTATCCGGGCCCCCGTTCCGTCTGCGGGACACCCTGGTAGAGGCCGAACAACGTGCCGCCGGGGCCCACGTCGGCGCCGGCGAGGTCCTCTCGGGTGGGCTCGTCCTGGACGACGACATCCACGTTCTCCAGATGCGAGGCGAACGGTTCCGGGATCTCGTCGAGGGCCTCGGCGACGAGGGCCTCGAAGTCGCGCTCCGACATCTGGAGCATCAGGAGCGATCGGCAGCGCCGCGCACGAAGCGCTCGCGATCGACAACGACGCGGGTGTGCGTCCCACGAGCGATGGGACCTGAAGGATCCGAAGCGGCGACGGTGAATTGAAGCGTGCGTCCGTCGACACGGTCCAGGCGAGCGTGGGCGCGGACGCGCCGGCCCGGCGCGGTGGGCGCGAGATGGTCGAGCGTGATGTTCGTGCCGACCGTGGTGTCGGCAGGGTCGAGTGCCGCCGCGACGGCGGCGACGGCCGCGTTCTCGCACAACGCAACGACGGCCGGTGTCGCGTACACCGCGACGTCGCCCGATCCCAGCGCCGACGCGGTGTCGTCCTCGGTGACGAGGTGGTCGGTCGTTGCCTCCAAGCCCGGTTCGATAGGCACGGGCATTAGGCTAATGGCCGATGCGACGTCGATTGCCAACC
>JBOGXL010000335.1:0-3156 GCA_050694575.1 Actinomycetota bacterium
GTCTCGCACTTCCAACACGCTGCTTCGCCCGACACGCCCGGGATCAGCTCGAACTCCACATACCCGTCGCATTGATCGCGTGAGCATTCGACGCGCTCGGTGTCGAACTTCCAGTCACCGGAGCCGAACTGCCTGTAGCGCGCGCCGCACGTGTCGCACATACCGTTCCGCGCCACCGTCGATCGGATGTCGCGCGACGGCGTGATCTTGCCCTTGCACCCCGGGACGTAGCAGCCGTCGCGCACGGGTTGCAGGGTAACGCGAACGCCGTGCGCCTCGAGTGACGGCGTAGGATGCCCCACGCTCAAGCGCGTCGGATCGGCGCGTAGAGGTAGTGCGTCAGCGCCGGGCCGTTACGTACGCGAGTCCCGCGGCAGTCGGCGGCGGTGTCGATAGTTGAAGCTCGGCCCACCGCTCGAGGAAGTCGTCGGCTTCGGTGCCGAGCAGTTCGCGGACGAGCTCCTCGAAGCTCGGGTCGTACGGGTTCGGGCGGCCTCCGATCATCGCTGCGAACATCGCGCGCGCCGTCGACGTGATCCGCTTGGGCGGCTTGGGGCGCTCGGAGGCGTACTCGTACTCGAGCTTGACGTCCGAGAAGCCGACGTCCTCGAACCACGCCGCGAGATCGCGCTCGTCCCACCCGGTGAACCGCGACGAGGCGCTCGTCGCGTAGTGATCGAAGATTCGGTCGATCGTCGGACGGAAAGCGTCGTAGAGCCCCGACTCCCTGAGTTGAGCCGATACCCGTCGCCATACCTCGTTGATCGGTTCGAACACAACGGCGCGGCCTCCGGGTTTGAGCACGCGGAACAGCTCCCGGATTCCCGCCGCCTTGTCCTCCAGGTAGATGAGCACCGAACGGGTGAAGACGACGTCGAAACGGCCGTCGGGAAAGGGCAACACGGACGCATCGCCCACGGCGGCGTGCAATCGGCTGTCCGCGGCCTCGGACCGGCAGTGTGCGAGTGCGTCATGGGAGATGTCGCACGCGACGACGCGTCCTGTTCCCCTCAACCGCTTGGCCGCGCCCAGTGCGACGAGCCCAGTCCCCGCACCGACATCGAGGACGTCGAGACCGGGCTTGAGCTTGGCGTTCCTCAGTAGCCTGTCGCGGAGCCGGTTGAGCTGGCGTTGCATCGCGGCGATCTGACGAGGGCTGTAGGTGAGCTGCCGGCCACGGACGAGCCAGTCGGCCCAGCGGTCGCGTCCCTGCCCTTCGGCCATGTCCGCAAGATAGGAGAGAGCCCGGCCCGGCGGCGAGACCTTCCACTGACGCGTTGCACGACGCTGGCCCCTGGAAGGCGACCTGGTCCCGCAACGAACCTCTGACCCCTGTTCGGCGCCGTGCTGGCACCGTCGTACCATCAAGGAAGATGGATACTCGGAGGCATTGGGAGCAGATCTACGAGTCGAAGCCGGCAACCGATGTCAGTTGGTATCAGCCGGAGCCGGCGGTCTCGATGAGGTTGATCGAGAGTGTCGTGCACGACAGCTCCGCGCCGATAGTCGACGTTGGTGGTGGCGCTTCGACGCTGGTGGATCACGTACTGGCCGCGGGCTACACCTCCGTGACCGTACTGGACATCTCTGCTCACGCGATGCAACAAGCACGAGCGCGCCTTGGGCAGGATGCCGAACGGGTTCGGTGGCTGGAAGCGGACGTCCTCAGCGAGGAATTGTCACTCGGATCCTTTGCCCTCTGGCACGATCGGGCCGTGTTTCACTTCCTCACCGACGTCATCAGCCGACGGAGATACATCGACCAGGTTCGGCGATGCGTTCCGGTCGGCGGGTATGTGGCCGTTGCGACCTTCGCGCCGGATGGCCCCTCGCACTGCAGCGGACTGGAGGTCGTGCGCTACGACCCCGATCAGCTGCACGGCGAGTTCGGCTCGGACTTCCGCCTGCTCGAAGCCGAGCGCGAAGAGCATGTGACGCCGTGGGGCGCCTTGCAACCGTTCACCTATTGCATGTGCCGGGTGAGCTCATGAGTGAGGACCGCAGGCTTGGGCTGGTCTTGGACTGCTCGGATCCGCAGGCGCTCGCGCCGTTCTGGGCCGCGGCTCTTGGCTACGAGGTGATCGCGGACGTCGGTAACTACGTGATGCTTCTCGCGGCGAACAGACAAGGACCGAAGCTCCTTCTACAGCGTGTCCCTGAGGACAAGACGACGAAGAACCGAGTCCACTTCGACGTCGAAACCGCCGACATCGAATCTATGGCGAACGAGCTGGAGTCGATCGGTGCTCGTCGCATGGGCGCGGTGCAGGCCGAGCACGGCAGCCGCTGGATCGTCATGAATGATCCGGAGGGAAACGAATTCTGCGTTTGCGACGCCGGCCTAGGCGCCTGACGGGTAATCAGTTCGCGCTAACGACCAGATATCGGACGTAGACGACCCCGTTGGAGAAGCGGTGCTCGTCCTGGAGCTCGAGTTCCGCGCGGAAGTCGTCCGGAAGGGACGCGTTCCCGCTGCCGACCACGATCGGATTGAGGAACAGGCTGATCTCGTCCACGAGACCGGCGCGGATCGCCTCGGCCGCCAGATGCGGCCCGGCGACGCTGATGTCCCGATCGGCCGAGGCCTTCAGCTCGCGGACGGCATCCGGCTCGAACGTCCGCTCGATGCGCGTTCGGGCGCTGGACACATCCCCGAGCGTCGTAGAGAACACGATCTTGTCGGCAGAGCGCCAGATCTGAGCGAAGTCTCGGATCGCGCTGCTCTCATCCTCGAGCATCATCGGGTCCTCCCACACGACCAGTACCTCGTACATCCGGCGGCCGAGCAGGAAGGTCCCGATCGGGCGGCTGAGGTCGTTGACGAACGCGTGCACCTCTTCGTCCGGCGCGGCCCAGTCGAAGTTGTCGCTCGCATCGGCGACGTAGCCGTCGAGCGACGTGATCGCCGTGTAGACGAGCTCCGCCACTAGAACGATCCGAGGACGATCTCGCCGGCCGGCTCGTACGTCCCGATGACGACGCCGGTGGTGGAGACGGTGTTTTCGACGAGCCTGAGCGCGGACGGAACGGTGCCGTCCGCGAACAGGCGCTTGCCCGTCCCGACGAGGACCGGGAACACCCAGACGTAGAACCGATCGACGAGGTTCTGACGCATCAGCGTCTGGAGCAGGTTGCCGCTGCCGTGCACCTGCAGCT
>JBOGXL010000336.1:0-6575 GCA_050694575.1 Actinomycetota bacterium
GGCATCGGTCCGGCGGCATCGCGTCACGTCGACGCGCTCGGCCGGCCTGAGGGCTCCGCTCGTGACGCCTTGGCGGAGCGCGCTCTGGAAGGTCTCGAGTCTCCCGGTGACCGCATCGCTGGGTGCATTGACCTCGACACGCGACGGGTACCGCACGTCGGCCACGAGATAGCGCTGCTCGATGGGGGTGGCGGTCTCCCCCGTGCGGATCTGCTCTAGGAGATCTCGCAGGAACGGATTGGAATCCAGACCGCGCCGGCGGAGGGCTAGGAACTCCTCGTGGCCCTCGACATCGATCACGGAGCAGACCTTCATGACCCGCCGCTTCTCCACGAAAACGGAGAGCTTGCGGAACTGCGCCGGTCCGACGCTGCCCTGGATGCTGCCGGCCGTCGCGGCGGCCTCGCTGATGGGAAGGAACGGCCGAAGCACGTCGTACCGCTCCTCTTTCCCCTCATCCTCCGGGTACTCCCACGGGTCGAGCTGAGAGCGATACTCCACGTCATCGAGACTGAAGAGCCGCACGTCCCGGCCGGCCGTCATCGCCGCCGTCAAGAAGTCCAGCACATCGCGGGCGTCCCGGAAGGGGTCGCCGGATGATTCCGTAGCGCCCCGGACATCGGATCGGACCAGCGATGGTGCCCCCGCCGGGTCGGTCACCCACCGTCCCTGTCGCAACGCCGCATCGACGACAGGGTCACCGAGCACGTTCGCGAGTCGAGCCCCGAAGGCCGGGTCCCGCAACCGAACGGACAACGAGTCGTCACGGATCACATACTCGACGAGCTCTCGGCCCTGCTGTGAGAGGACCATCGAGTACCTGAGGTCGTCCTGCGCCTCGCCCGAGACGGTGAAGGCGTGGTCGTCCGCGACCGTTGAGTAGGTGAATGCTCGCGGCACATTGCCGGAAGTCGTCACGACGCCCCTCAGGGTCTCGAAGTAATCGGTTCGGCGACACGCCGTGGACAGAAGACCCACAACGACCAGCAGAACGGCCCAGCGTCTCACGCGATCAGCTGAGTCTCGACGAGCTTCCGCAGCAGGGAGCGCGGGAAGGCATAGTCGCTGCGCACCGAAAGCACATAGAAACCGACGTCGTCGAACCACGAGAAGATGCTCTGCTCGCTGCCGGTCGTGAGATAGATGATCCGGTCTCCGACCTTCAGCTGCGCCGGCACGGTGGATCCCAACTGGGCGACTATGGCGTTGCGGAATCGCTGCTTCTTCGGCTCGGCCACGTCGTTGAACCGTCCGACCTGGACCGTGGCTCGGAGCAGGTCGTTCTCCTCACGGAAGCTGAAGAGGCCCAAGCTGTCGACGTAGGTTCCGGATACACCCCGGATCTCGGTAGCCACGTTCTCCTCGACGACCTTCAGGCCGAGTATCTGCTCCGGGAGCCGGGCGATAGCTCGAGACGGAGGTGGACGCTCCACGGCCGTGCTTCCGCTCTCGCAGGCCACAACGAGAGCGAGCAGGGCCGATACGGCGACGTACGGCAGCTTCACCCAGCCAGAACCTCGAGCGTCCCGACGACGAACGGGCGCGTCCCGTCGTGGAAGTTGAACTTGCCGACGGCCGCGGCCTCGTAGGTCCACGTCGACCCCGGAGCGATCATCCCCGAGTCGAACTCCTGCCGGTCCGCGATCACGGAGCGGGGCTGGCTGTCCCTGTTGGTCACCTGGATCACGCCGAACTGGAACACGCGGATGTAGAAGGGGTCGAACCCGGCCCCCGTAATGTTGAACGTCACGGCGGCTTCCTCTTGGGCGCGTCGCTCCAACTCTTCCTGAGAGACCTGCTGCTGCTGCTGTTGCTGCTGCTGGGCCCGCTGCTGCTCCTGCTCGCCCACGAAGCCGCCCGCGCCCTTGTCCTTCTCGGCCTCGAACTCGCCCAGGCGCCGGGCCTTCTCGTCGAGATCCTCCACGTCGATGGCGCTGCCCACCTTCTCGCCGCTCGAGCAGCCGGCGAACACGAGAAGGACCGACAGGGCGATGGCCGAGATGGAACGGTTCCTCATACGGGCACACCCGACCTTCTGATGCTTGCTTGCGTCGTCCCGAGGTAGGACTCGATGACGCGCTTGTCCTCCAACACTTCGTCGGGGGTTCCGCGAGTGACCACCTTGCCCTGGTCGAGCGCGAGCAACTCGTCGGCGACGCGGGAGATCAGCGGCATGTCGTGCTCGATGATGAGGATACTGCAGCCCGTCTCCACACGGACCCTCTGCAGGAGCGGGCCGAGGGACTCCGCTTCGGCCTGCGCGATTCCCGAGGAAGGCTCGTCCAACAGCAGCACCCGCGGCTCGGTCGCCAGCATGCAGGCGATGTCGGTGATGCGGCGAAGCCCAGTCGACAGCTCCTTGACGAACTTGTCCCGGTAGGCGCCGAGCTCGAGCAGGTCGATCAATTGGTCGGCACGCCTTCCGAGCTGCCGCTCCGACCGACGGACGCCGGGCAGCTGGAGCGCTGCCAGGAACATGCTGCGCGCACGATGACCACGATCGAGGGCGACGAGCAACGACTCGTACACGCTCAGCGACGGGAAGATCCTCGCGTCCTGGAAGCGCCGGATGAGCTGGAGCCGCGCTCGCTCGTCCGGGCCCATCTTCGTCACGTCCACACCGTCGTAGACGATCTTGCCCGCATCGGGAACGACGAAGCCCGATATTACGTCGAAGATCGTCGTCTTCCCGGCGCCGTTCGGGCCGATGAGACCGAGCACCTCTCCTTCGCGCAGAGCGAAGCTGACGTCGTCCACCGCCTTGACGCCACCGAAGGACTTCGACACTGCCTGCACGTCGAGGATCGCGCGCTGCTCCTCGAGCCCCTGGAGCCGCCGGCGTCGCTCCGCGCTGCTCGTCGTCTGGCTGATTAGTGCACCGGTTCCCTTCACGTAGACGGCCCGAACGATGTCCGGCCGGCGCAGGAGCTCCTTGGTGGGACCGATGAACTTCACCTCGCCCTTCTCCATGAAGACGGCACGCTCGGCCAGCGTGAGCGCTACGTTCACCGACTGCTCGACGACGATGATCGTCACGCCACGGCTGTGGATGCGGCGAACGCACTCGAGAAGCTCGCCGATCACGGCCGGCGAGAGACCGAGGGAGAGCTCGTCGATCATGAGCAGCCTCGGACGCGCGAGGAAGGCCTGGGCGAGGGAGACCATCTGCTGTTCGCCGCCGGACAGCGCTCCGGCCGGGGTGGCGAGCCGCTCTCGGAGCGCCGGGAATATCTCGAGCACCTCATCGAGGTCGATCTCGGCGAGGGGCTTAGGCTTCATATTCGGATCGTCTTCCGCGGATTCACGCTTGTGGAGCCAGAGGCCTAGCTCGAGGTTCTCCTTCACCGTGAGGCTTGGGAAGATCCCGCGACCGCCCGGAGCGTGTGCGATACCGCGTTCGGCCACCTCATAGGCGGGAACGTGCGTGATCTCCCGGCCGTCGTAGACGATCGCACCTCCGGACGCTTGCTGGGTACCGCTGATGGCTCTGAGCAGCGTCGATTTCCCCGCGCCGTTAGTCCCGAGAAGCGCTACGATCTCGCCTTCATCGACGTCGAAATCGACCCCGAAGAGGACCTGCACCCCGTCGTAGGCCACCTCTACGTCGCGACATACCAAGAGCTTGAGCTCCTCATCGTCCCTGGCTCGGCGATACTCCGCAGAAGCGGCTTGCGATGCGAGCGCGCTGCGACGGTCGCGATCGTAAAGTCCCGCCGCGCTGATCTCGATCAAACCGGCGATCAGCAAGAACGGGGTTCCCGCGAAAAGTACGCCCGCGAAGCCCCACTCCGGGATCCGGAAGATGAAAGGCTGTTCGATGAGGATCGCAGGGATACCGGCGAGGACGAGCACCGAGATCCCGAGGGTCCGGATATGCGCAGGGAGGATGTGTCCGTAGAACACACCGCGTGTTACGTCGGCCAGTGCCAATCCGAATCCGTACGTCGCCGTCAGGACAATCATGACCCACAGCGGTGGACGGGCTGCGATCACTGCGATCGACGCGGCCCGAAGTATTATGAACGCCCCGCTCAGCACGAGGGTTCGCTGAGGACGTCCCCGCCGCATAAGTGAGTCGATTACGCCGCCGCCGAAGAAGGAGCCGACGATGGAGAAAAGACCCAGAAAAGTGAAGAGCTTGCCTCGATCGAGCGCGTCGAGACTGTACTCCTCGAACAGGAAGAAAACGTAGACCGCCCCGGTGATACCGTCCCCCACGCGCTGGGCGATGTCGCTCAGGAACAGCCGCCGCATCGTTCCGATGCCCCAGATCGTGCGCCAAGCGTGCCCGTAGCGCGGAGGCGGCTCGGGCTTCTGCGCCTCCGTCTCTTTGAGGCCCAGGGCCCGGCGCTCCATCAACCCGCGAACCGGCTCGCGTAGCAGAGCGAGCACGAGGATCGCGCAGCCGGCGAGGATCGGGCCTGTCACGTAGAACGGCCATCGCCACCCGTAGTTGACGGTCAACAGCCCGACGCACAGCGGGCTCACGTAGAAGCCGATCCGGAACATCATGCCCACGAAGGCGAGCACCCTCCCCCGGGTCTCGGGTGGGTAGTAGTCGGTGAGCAGGGAGACATCCGGAACGAGTGACACGTTGTAGCCCACCGTGTCGGAGATACCGAGCGCTCCCAGGGGAGCCACAGTACGCATGTGCGGCCTCGTGAGCGTGCCCGCGGCCTGCATGACCATTCCGGCCGCGACGAACGGCACGCGCCGGACACGGTCTAGGAGATGGCCGAACCCCAGCGTCGCGAAGATGATCACGAAACCGGTCAGGTTACCGACCGTCAGGATGGCGACGACGCTGATGTCGAGATCGCGTACGATGTCCGGCAAGACGAGGCCGAAGATTCGGAAGTCGAAGATGCGCACCATGGTCAGCAGGCCCAAGACGAGTGCGGGGGTCAGTCCGTAAGGTGTCCGACGGATAGGCCCCCACTGCGCGGCCTCTCGGAGCGTACGGCCCGCGTCGCGCAGCCCCTTCCGCACGAACCCCACGCTTTCGTATTCAACGGCCTCGACCTCGGCTGCAGGCGGTGGAGCTAAAGTCTGTAGTTGGGCCCTGGCATCCTCTTCTGTACCCAGATCGACGGCAGCCGGCTCTCTCTCGGTTGCTCGGCGCCGCCGGCTCCTTGGCGTCTTCTTCTGCGTAGCCCGGGCCACCTCCTCAGTCCTCCCCTGCAGCGCGCCTCGCCGCCGCACTCAGCGCGGAACGATCATCGGGCGCCCGTGACCCCCCACCGTCGCCCCCGGCCTTTGCATACAGCTCGGACCGAAGCCGGTAGCTCTTGCGGGAGCCGAGGACAGCCATTTCTGTCTCATCCTCGGCCTCCCCGAGAGGGATGAGCTGACGTTCCGCCACCTCGGGGTCGTACTCGGCCATCAGCGAAGGAACGACGATCTGTTGGCGCTGTGCCACGATGCGGAAGATCGAGTCGCGCATCGCATACGCCATAGCCGCCAGTCCTCCGGGCGCGAGGAAGAGAATGATGATTACGCCGAACTGCTGGTTGAGGAAGAACTGTAGGACAGGGTCGCTCAGCGGGAAGAGCTCGATGATCGATTGGAAAGCCGAACCCAGGAGGCCGCCGGTGACCGATCCGATCCCACCGATGATCCCGTAGACGAGGACATCGATGCTGGCCTGCGGTGAGAAGGCGGTGTCGCTCACCGCGCGCTGGTGATGCGCGAACAAGACACCGGCGACGCCGCAGAGGAACCCCGAAAGCGCAAAGGCCGACAGCTTGGTCCGAACGACGTTAATCCCCATCGCTTGGAGGTCGTTCTCGTTCTCGCGCATCGCGATGAGCACGCGGCCGGGTCGGGAGCGCCGGAGGGAAGCGATGACGAAGATGATGACGGCGAGGAACACGACCGACAGGTAGTACATGCTTCGCTCGTCCTCGAAGTCCAGGAAGAGCAGCGTCGGCCGTCGTATGTTCTCCGGCTCCAACCAGCCGAAGTAGCGCTCGTCGAAGAGCAGGAGCGATACCGCCGATGCGAAAGCCAGCGTTACGACGGCGAGGAAGAGTCCTCGGATCCGGAGCGCCGGGAGACCGACCACGAGGGCTACGACCGCGCAGACGATCGCGCCGATGGGCAACGCGAGCCAGAAGGAGATATCGGCGCGTGACGTGAGGGCCCCTCCGGCCATCGCACCGATCGCGACGAGCCCGAATTGGCCGAGGCTCACCTGTCCCGCCCAACCGGTCAGAACCACGAGAGACAGGAGCACGATGGCGAAGATCGCCGCGAGCGCGGCGCGGTTCATGAGTCCGGGCTCCACCGTCCAAGGGAAGGCGAGCAGGAAAGCCGCGCCGGCCGCGATGAAGAGGCGTCGCCACGTCCGGATCGACGACTGTTCGATCAGCACTCGCGGCGTGGGTCGGATCTCCTGGTTGGCTTCCCAGGAGCTTCCCTCTTCAGCGCGCTGGAGTGTCCGGCGCTGGGCCAGCAGCGCCAGCAGGATCACCACGAACAACCCCGCCTCGACCAGCGCCGACTGGTCGCGATAGCTCCACCCGACGGCGGCCTGGCCCACGGCGATGAGCAGGCTCGCGTACACGGCCATGGAG
>JBOGXL010000337.1:0-7652 GCA_050694575.1 Actinomycetota bacterium
TACAGAGGTCGATGCATTCGTCGCAGATGTAGACGCCGGGACCGGCGATGAGCTTCTTGACCTGCTTCTGCGACTTGCCGCAGAAGCTGCACTTCAGCAGCTCGTCCTGGAACTTTGCCAAGGCGATATCTCCCGGTCCGTTCGGCCCTGTCGTTATTCCTTCTTGCCGTCGCCGCTCGCCTTGACCATCTCGGCGAGCTTGCGAGCCGTGATCACCTCGTCCACCATGCCGTACTCCTTCGCCGCATCGGCCGACATGATGAAGTCGCGGTCGCTGTCCTTCTTGATCTTTTCGATCGCCTGGCCGGTGTGGAGCGCGAGGATCTCGTCGAGGCGCTCGCGCAGGCCCAGCACCTCTCGAGCCCATATCTCGATGTCGGCCGCCTGTCCGCCCGCCTGACCGCGGGGCTGGTGGATGAGCACGCGCGAGTTCGGCAGAGCGAATCGCTTGCCGCGCGTCCCCGACGCCAGGATCACAGCCGCGGCCGATGCCGCCATCCCCATCACGGTCGTCGAGACGTCGTTGCGGACGTACTGCATCGTGTCGTAGATCGACAGCAGGGCGTATATGTCTCCGCCCGGGGAGTTGATGTACAGACGGATGTCGCGCTCCGGATCCTCGGATTCGAGGAACAGCATCTGCGCCATGATCAGGTTCGCGACCTGATCGTCGATCGGCGTGCCGATGAAGATGATGCCGTCCTTCAGGAGCCTCGAGTAGATGTCGAACGCTCGCTCGTAGCGCCCCGTGTTCTCCACAACCATCGGGATCAATTGATTGCGTGGATTCATGCCTGGTTCATTGTTCATCAGCGGGTTCGTCCTCCGTAACGGTTACTTCTGCTCGTTCCACGAGGAGATCGAGAGCTTTGGCCCTCAGGATATCACCGTCCACAGACCCCCAATCCTCTCGTTCGTCGATCAATCGGCGAACTTCCTCGGGACTTTTTTCGGCCCGTGCGGCGATCCTGTCTACCTCTTTGGTTCGGTCCTCGGGGGTGACTGCTAAACCCTCGGCCTGGGCCACAGCGTCTAGTCCCAGGCGTAGCGTTATGTTGCGTTCCGCCTGCTCCCGGAAGCGTCCCCGGAGAGCATCGGGGTCGAGGTCCTGGGCCTGCATGTACTGCTCGATACGCACGCCCTGTGCCGCGAGGATCTGCGCCAGGCTAGTGATCAGACCGTCGACCTCGAGGTCCACCATGCCGTCGGGGAGGTCTACCTCCACCCCTGTGTCGACGAAGGCGTCCAGGACGCTCTCCCGCAGGGCCGCCGCGGCCTGGGCCTCATTGATCTCGAGCAGCCTGGTTCGGATGTCGGCGCGGAGCTCGGAGAGCGTGTCGAACTCCGACACCGTCTTGGCGAGCTCGTCGTCCAGGGCCGGAAGCTTTCGCACCTTCGCTTCCTTGACGAGGACCTGCATCCCGACCTGCCAGCCGGAACGCTCGCCGAACCGGTCACCGAGCGTGGCCGTGAGCTTGAGGATGTCTCCCTTGCGCTTGCCCTCGAGCTCCGCGTCGAGCTCGGGGACGACCATCTCGGCCCCCACCTCGACGAGCAGATCCTTCGCAGTGAGCTCGTCGATGGTCTCGTCGTGGCGATACGTGGTCAGGTCGATCAGGGCGAAGTCTTCGTTGCGCAGCGCCAGCTCGGAGATCTCCAGGGAGGCGACGCGCACACGCAGCCGCTCCACCTGCTCGTCGACCTCGGCGTCGGTGACCTCGGTCGGCGGCTTGCGTCCGGGAAGGCCCACGTACTCACCGAGCACCGGCGTCGGACGCGTCTCCACCACGGCCTCGAAGGTCAGATCGTGGCCGTCCTCGAAAGTCTTGACGTCTATCGACGGTGCGGCGACGACGTCGAGGTCCGAGGAATGCAGTGCTTCGGCGTACAGATCGGGAAGCACGTCACGCAGCACCTCGTTGCGGACGAAGTCCTTGCCCAGTCGCTGCTCGATGATTGCGCGAGGCGCCTTCCCGGGACGAAAGCCGGGGACCTTCACCTCCTGAGCCAGCCGCTTGTACGTGCGGCCGAGAAGCCTCTCGACGTCCGCTTGGGGCACCTCGACGAGCAGGCGCACCTTGTTCTTGCCGATCTCCTCGGCCGAAGTCTTCACGGGGTTGAGTCAGGGTATCTGAGACAATCGTTCCAAGGGGGCGCGTACAGCGCACCTCCAGTCAACGGGGCGTAGCGCAGTCCGGGAGCGCACCGGCTTTGGGAGCCGGGGGTCGCGGGTTCGAATCCCGCCGCCCCGACGGGAGGATCCGTGAAACCTGAGATCCGTTACGCGAAGTCGGGCGAGGTTTCGATCGCCTACACGGTGAGCGGAGGTGGGGACCGCGACCTCGTCGTCGTTCCCGGATACATCTCGAACCTCGAGCTGTTCTGGGACTCCCCACTCGCGCTCACGTACGAACGTCTCGGCTCGTTCTCGCGCTTGATCCTGTTCGACAAACGGGGCACCGGGCTCTCCGATCCCGTGCCTAAAGCCGCGACGCTCGAGCAACGGATGGACGACGTCCGCGCCGTCATGGATGCGGCGGGTTCCGAGCGCGCGGCGCTGCTCGGGGTGTCCGAGGGGAGCGCCATGAGCATCCTCTTCGCCGCGACCTATCCGGAACGTGTGACCGCGCTCGCCCTCTTCGGCCCTATGGCGCGGTCTACGCAAGCCGACGACTATCCGTGGGCGCCGCCGGCGGAGGCGCTGCTCGAGGCCAACGCCGAGATCGCGCCGTACTGGGGCACGGGCATCACGGCTGAGCTCTTCGTCCCGAGCCTGGCGGACAACCCGCTCATGCGCGACTTCGGCGCGAAGCTCGAGCGCATGGGTGCAAGCCCCTCGATGCGAGAGAAGTACTACGAGATGTTCCTCGATGTGGACGTCCGTCACGTCCTTCCTACCGTCCGCGTGCCCACGCTCGTCGTGCACGCGCGCGGCGACAGGGTAGTCAACGTGCGCGCCGGACGCTTCGTCGCCGAGCACATCCCCGGAGCGCGGTTCGTCGGGCTTCCCGGCATCGACCACAGCCTCGTCGGGAACCCCGCTGCGCTCGACGAGGTCGAGGAGTTCATCACCGGGGTTCGTCCGGCCGAGCCGGTCGACAGGGTGCTCGCGACGGTGATGTTCACCGACATCGTCGGTTCGACCCAGAAGGCGGCGGAGCTCGGCGATCATCGCTGGCGGGAGCTGCTCGAAGGTCAGCAGCTGGTCGTGCGCAAGGAGCTCGACAGGTTCCGAGGCCGCGAGATCAAGACCACCGGTGACGGATTCCTTGCGACCTTCGACGGCCCGGGTCGGGCCATCCGCTGCGGCGAGGCGATAGTCGGGTCGGTGCGCGACATCGGCGTCGACGTGCGTGTCGGGCTGCACGCGGGGGAAGTCGAGGTCGTCGGCTCCGATGTCGCCGGCATCGCCGTCCACATCGCCTCGCGCGTCGGGAGCCTGGCCGGAGTCGGCGAGGTCCTCGTCTCCGAGACGGTCAAGGGGCTCGTCGCCGGCTCGGGCATCGCCTTCGACGAGCGGGGAGAACACGAGCTCAAGGGCGTCCCGGAGACCTGGCGCCTGTTCGCCGTTCGCACCTGAAGCGGGCCGGTACACTCGACAGCGCCGCGGGCGTGGCTTAATGGTAAAGCTCCAGCCTTCCAAGCTGGCCATGCGGGTTCGATTCCCGCCGCCCGCTCCACTTTTAGCTCATTCCTTGGGGTGAGCTCGCCAGCCGCCTAGAATGACACTGCTGTCATTCAAGCGTCCGGAAGGGCTGATGGAACGCATCGCGCCGTGGTTCGCCGTCGTCCTGGCTGCCGGCATCGCCGTCCTCGCCGTGTTCGAGATCGACATGCGCTCCGATGAGGGTGAGATGGCCCTGCCGACCGCCGTCGCGTCACCGTCGGGTCCGACCACGGCCGCTCCGACGACCATGGGCCCAGCGACGATGGCACCGACGACGTCGGCGCCCGCCGAGCTCCCCGCCGCGACCCAGACCCCGGTTGCGACGGTAACCACGAGGGTGCCGGGGACAGAGGAACCGACGGCAGCGCCGGCCGAGGCGCCCACCGTCGAACCCACGCCCGCCGCGACGACGGCGCCTCCCGTGGGGGCCGAGCCGATGCCCCACACCGGTGGTGGTGCCGTAGCCGGTGGGTTGGCGCTCGTGGCCCTCGCCGCCACCATCGGCGCGCTGAACCGCCGGGCATACTGAAGAACCCTCACGCGGTCGTAGCTCAACCGGATAGAGCAGCGGGCTTCTAACCCGCAGGTTCCGGGTTCGAGTCCCGGCGACCGCGCTGCCTCAAGAAGCCGGCGCTTCCTCCGCGGTCAACCGCTCCGTCACGTGGCGCTGCGCTTCCTTCACGAGCCCGGCGGCGAGCTTGCGCGCCGTCTCGCTGAACAGCGTGTCCACGGCGCGGTGCACGCTCTGCATCGCCGAACGGTAAGCCGCCGCGCGCGGGGTGATCGCTTCCCGAACGGCCACCTGCTCGTCCTCGGCGATGAACTCATCGGTCGTCCGTCGCAGGACGACGACCTTCTCGATCCCCTCGATGTCTATCAGCGCAAGCATGTCGGCGTCGTAGAAGAGCCGGTCGAGCTTGGAGTCCGGACGCGGGTGGTGGATGTGTTCGCCCGTCCGCTCGGCGTACTTCTCCGCCTCCTCATCGATGAAGGGGAACGGTCCCATGTGGCACTTGATCCCCTGAACCACGGCGTCGATGAGTTGCTCGCCCTTGCCGAGCCCCCGCAAGGTCTTCCCGGCGTCGTCGGCGCCGACGTCGGCGTGCAGCATCAGGTGCGTGTCCGCCTTCGCGATGTCGTGCAGGATCGCGACGGTCTTGAGGATGTCGGTCTCGTCCTCGTTGAGCCGTTCGCCGTGCGCGATGTCCTCAGTGTGTCGCAGGACGCGATCGTTGTGTTCGTTCAGAGCCCTGACGACTTCCGGCGGCTGGCCACTGTCCGCGTAGCGCTGTCGCACCTGCTCCCGCAGTCGGTCGATCTCCTGCGGCGAAATGAGGCTCATCGCCTTCCCCCTCCGACGGATGTCGGAGGGTTACGCTACACGACCGTCCGGCGATGCGGCCCGGACTATCCGCAGACCGCGCCGACCACGTCCAGGCGGTTCGACGGGGGCGGCAGCTCCTCGGGAGCCGAGCCGAACAACGCCAGTGCGGTGCAGCCCTCAGACAGGTTCGGCCGGACCGGAGCGATGGCCGTCGAGAGCTGGTCGAGCACGGGCGCGGCTGCGTCTTCCACCGGTGGACCGGCGGCTCCGTCGACCTGGGCCAACAGTGGGTCGGCCGGGCCTTCGGCGAAGGCGGCCCCGCACATGATGAACGCGGGCGACATCACCAGGCCCGGGCTGACGGGCAACGGAAGGGTCGAGCCGAGCAGTGCAGCCACGATGACGGCCGTGCCCGCCCCCGAGCAGCCCGGCCGCAAGGCGAAGCCGACGGCCTGAGCAGCCGGCTGTCCGGCTATGGCCGCGTCGACCATGATCGGCACCACGACGTTCTGCACCTCGTTGACGGCGCCCGTGACTTCCTCGGGAGCCTCCGGGAGCTCGGGGAGCGCAGGGACCTGCGCGGACGCCGTCGAGCCCAGCGCCACGACGAGGGCAAGGGAGCCGAGTACGACTGCGGCTGTGCGTCTGGCGTAGCGGTAAGCGAGCATGCGAAGCCTCCCAGATCGTCCTTATCCAGAAGTACGGGGCGCGGGGGCCGTTCTTACGCCCTGAGCCGGGCGATGATGCCCGCACTATGGGGGAGGCACCGCGCCCGGCGCGGACACGTGGTGGCCGTAGCTCAGCTCTGCTCACCTGCATCGATGCAGGTCCCGCGAACGAATGAGCAAGTTATCTGCTCGGTCTCAGGGTCACACTATGCTGCCCTGAGGAGGACCAGCTCTGGACGAGTCGATGCGCGCCGACGGTATAGAAGAGGACGTCCACGCGCGCCTCGGTCTCCCGAGTGACGCTCAAGGGGTGCTACCCAGCCAGGCGCTGGCGCGGGCCGCGGAGCTGGGCATTGTCAGTACGGGTGAGCACTACCGGATCCCACCGTCCAGCTTTCAGCCCGCCAGTCTCGACCTGCGTCTGGGAGAGGTTGCATACCGCATCCGGTGCAGCTTCCTGCCGGACAGACGCCCGGTGGAGCTCAAGCTGAAGGAGTTCATCGTCGACGAACTCGACCTTCGCCGGGAAGGTGCCGTTCTTGAAACGAGCCGTCCGTATCTAATCCCGCTGATCGAGGAGCTGCAGCTCCCACCCGAAGTCAAGGGAAGGACAAACCCCAAGAGCTCAACTGGCCGTCTCGATGTCTTCACCCGCGTGATAACGGACGAGAGCTTTCGCTTCGATGAGATTCGGCCGGGTTATCACGGTCGGCTCTACCTCGAGGTGGTTCCTCTGTCGTTCACAGTTCGCGTCCATCACACCCTCGCACTTAACCAGCTCCGCCTCTCGATTGGACCGTCTCGATTGACAGACGAACAGATCGTTGAGACGCACATCGAACGGCCACTGTTGTACAGGGCGGATCGGCCCGTACCGACCGAAGATCTCGCGACGGCTGACGGGCTGTTTCTCAGCCTGGACCTCAGGGGCGATTCGACGGGGCGAGTTGGATACCGAGCAAAAGACCACACACCGCCGATCGAGATGGGCAGGCTCGAAGCCTATGAGTGGCAAGAATATTGGGAACCAGTCACACGCGAGGACGGCGACAGGGTCGTTCTCGGCCCCGACCACTTCTATCTTCTTCTGTCGGACGAAGCGGTCTGCATCCCGCCTGGATTGTCGGCGGAAATGACCGCATACGACCCAACCAGTGGCGAACTCCGAACGCACTACGCTGGGTTCTTTGATCCAGGGTTTGGATTCGACCCCGCCGGCCAGCTCAACGGCTCGCGCGCAGCGCTCGAGGTTAGGGCTCACGATGTGCCGTTCATGATCGAGCACAGGCAGCGCGTCTGTAAGTTGTCGTTCGAACGAATGGCTCAAGAGCCTGAACTGCTGTATGGAACAGAACTTGGCTCGTCCTACCAGCAACAGACGGACACCCTGAGCAAGCACTTCAAACGTCCGGTCGCTCCCGTGGTGGAGGCGACTCCGTCAACTCGAAAGCCGTCTGATGCCCCTCGGCTGTTCGATGATGCCGTTGGTAACGCTTGATGGGCGCTCCGCCCTCTGAGCCTCGGTGCGATCCGACAAAGTCCTGGGCGCACCAGTAGGGCCAAACGGGAAGCCTGGGGTGCTTCTCGAGCATCGGCCCTGGAGTGATCGGCGACCGTCCTTTCGACGCGATCCGAGGTCCCCTATCATCGAGAGTGCGACCTGGGTCATGAACCTCCTCAGTTATCCGCTCACAAAGCGGTGAGCAACACGCTCAATAGCGTGAGGAGAGGACAAAAGCCGAGGTCACGCAACAAGACATGGTGGCCGTAGCTCAGCTTGGTTAGAGCGCCTGACTGTGGCTCAGGAGGTCGGGGGTTCAAGTCCCCTCGGCCACCCTCGTGCGAACGATCGAGCTCGAGCTCGACACGACCGGTCGCGAGCTCGTCGACCTCACCGACGACGTCAGGGACTTCTGCCGCGCCGCCGGCGACGGGCTGCTGAACGTCTTCGTCCCACACGCGACGGCGGGTCTGGCGATCCTCGAGCTCGGCG
>JBOGXL010000338.1:0-5472 GCA_050694575.1 Actinomycetota bacterium
TCGGAGGTGCCGTCCGGCTCGGTGTTGTTGTGGATCGATAGGAAGACGTGGGACCTCAGGGCGTCGGCGATGGCGGCTCTGTACTCCAGCCCCGCGTCGAAGTCGCCCGACAGCGTCAGGAAGACGCGCGATCCCCCCAGCCGCGAGGCGAGGCGGCGGGCGATGTCGGCGTTGGGCTCCTTCTCGGCGAGCCCGGACGGCCCCACGGCGCCCGTGAGCCCGCCCCCATGGCCGGGGTCGATGACTATCGTCGTGTCCCGCAGCGAACGTGGGTCCCCCGCGGCTCGGGGATGGACGTCGACGTCGGCCGACGCGATCCAGCCACGGATCTCACACGGCGTGAGGACGGAGAAGAATCCCTCCCGCTCATCGGCTATGGGCAGCAGGACGCCGGCGCGCAGCCGGCTGATCACCGTCGCGTCGGTGGACGGAGTCGCTCGGACGGCGGCGCCGCGTTTGGTCGTGGCGGCGCCGAGGGTGCCCGGGGCGACGCTCGATGGCGTGGTGCTGGAAGTGGCGGTCGCCGACGGCGGGGCGCTCGGTGGCTCGGCAGACGACGTCGTGTCGTCGGACCGCACGACGACTACCGTGATCGCCAACGCGCCCAGCGACGCTGCGACCACCGCGCTGAACCCATGCGTACGCGACGAGGCCATCTGCGGAAGGCTACCGCCCGCGCTCGTGCTCTTTCGAACATTCACAAGCCCCGTCGGGCAATGAAGCATCGGGGGATTGACGCTGTGAGACGGCGCTCCTATCGTTCGCGCATCCCGCTTCGAACGGATCGGGTGAAAGATCGGGGCCCCAGGAAAAGGTGGTCCGGGTCGGGGGCTAAGGGGAAGGGTCCTCGTCTCCGGGCCCTTTTTCTGATGCGGTCCGCGGTCAGCTCGTCGCGCGGAGCCGTGACGGCGATGTCGCGCGTTCGAGCGCGCTCCGGAGCACATCGAGATCCGCGGGACGCACGTCCCCCGCGCGCAGCAGCGCCGACACGACGGTCGTGACGGCTACACGCACATCCGCACCCGGCGGGAAAAGCCGACGCGGGTCCAGGATGACCACCCGGGCGAGGCGTCCTGTTGCGTTGTATCCGAGGATGAGCTCACCGACCTCGCGCGTGTGCCAGATGCGTTTGCTGTAGGAGACGGTGAGCGCCGCGATGTTGTGGCGCCGGTTCCACATCAAGCGAGGGATCCGCACTTCTTCTCCTTTCCTTGGGCATGCAGAACACACCAAAGGACGCAGACGCGGCGTGACGCGGCTCACGCATCGGCCATGAGTCAGTTCATGCATGCTTGTGGGCGCCATGACCGAGGACTACACCGGCGGGCTCGCCGCGGCGTTACAGGGGGTCGGCGTGGACGCCGTACCCGTCGTCATGCCGACGCCGTGGGAGGTGGGTGCCGTCACCGCGTACCTGTTCCCGGGCGATCCTGTGACCTTGGTCGACAGCGGCATCGACACGGCGGAGGGCAAGGCCGCGCTCACGGCGGCGCTTGGTTCCCGCGGATTGACACCGTCGGACGTGAAGCGCGTCCTCGTAACCCACGCGCACACCGACCACTTCGGCGGCGCCATCTGGCTCCAAGCCGGATCGGGATGTGAGGTGTACGTCCACGACGCCGATCTGGCCCTGTCGACCGACCCCGACGGGCCCCAGACGGAACGTCAGATCTTCCCCACCCTGGGCTTCACGCACGAAGAGGTCGAGCTGTTCTTCTCGGCCGGCGGCTTCGAGTGGCGCTTCCCGGACTTCATACCGTTCCCACCCGGCGCCCGGTTCGACGTCGGCGACTCGGTGCTGGCCGTGGAGCACCACCCCGGGCACACGCCCGGCCACGTCTGGATCACCGAGGAGCGATCGGGTGCGATCTTCGTCGGTGACTACGTCCTGGCGAACCATCCGACGAACGCGGGCCTCGAGCGAGATCCAGATCATCCGAGCGGCCGCGCGCAGCTCCTCCAGCAGTACAACGCCGGACTTCGTGAGCTCATGGCGCGTGAGGCGCCCGTGCTGCTTCCGGCCCACGGCCCGCCGATCGGCGATCACCGGGATCTGCTCAGGCGTAGGCTGCAGAAGAGCGGCAGGCGGACGAAGAACGTCCTCGCCGCTCTTCGCGACGCGGGTCGGGTGACGTGCGTCGAGCTCGGGCGCCGGATGTACCGGGAGCGCATCGAGAGCTGGGAGGTCGTCGCGGACCTCGTGGGACGCCTCGACCTGCTGATCGCCGAAGGGCGGGCCACGGCGCGCATGGGGGAAGATGGGGCCTGGCGTTTCCAGGCAACAACCGACTAGGAGAGATCCGGATGCCCGAAGCCGTCATCGTCGCCACCGGACGCACGCCCATCGGGCGCGCCGGGAAGGGGTCGTTGCTCGATGTTCGTCCCGACGACCTGCTCGCCTTCATCATCGCCAAGGTCGTGGAGAAGTCCGGCATCGACCCGGCGTCTATCGACGACGTGATCTGCGGGTGCGGCCTGCCCCACGGCGAGCAGGGCATGAACATCGGCAGGGTGGGGGCGCTGCTGGCCGGGCTCCCGGAGACCGTGCCTGGGACGACCGTGAACCGCTTCTGCTCGTCGTCGCTCCAGTCGATCCGCATGGCTTTCCATGCGATCAAGGTCGGTGAGGGCGATACCTACGTCGCGTGCGGTGTCGAGTCGATCAGCCGGACGGAGCAGATCTCCGGCGGGATCGAGGCCCTGCACCCAGGTTTGCTCGGGGGCGATCCCTGGCAGGCCTACATCCCCATGGGACTCACGGCCGAGAACGTCGCGGTGAAGTACGACGTCAAGCGCGACGACATGGACCGCTTCGCTCAGCAGTCGCAGGAGCGCGCGGTCGCCGCGCAGAAGAACGGGTTCTTCGACCGCGAGATCATCCCGTACCCCAAACCGGACGGAACGACGGTCGACCGCGACGACGGCCCGCGCCCGGACTCGACGCTCGAGAAGCTCCAGTCGCTCAAGCCTGTCTTCAAGGATGACGGCGTGGTGACGGCCGGTAACTCGTGTCCTCTCAACGACGGCGCAGCGGCCGTCATCGTGATGAGCGAGGACAGAGCGAAGGCGGATGGACTGACCCCGCTCGCACGGATCAAGGCATCGTCGGTGTCGGGGCTGGATCCGGCGATCATGGGCGTCGGGCCCATCGAGGCCGTGAGCAAGGTCCTGGCGCAGGCGAACATGACGATCGGCGACGTCGACGTCATGGAGCTCAACGAAGCGTTCGCCGCACAGGTCATCCCGGTGTGCGAAGCCGTCGGCGTCGATCCGTTCACCGACAAGCTCAATCCGCACGGGGGCGCGATAGCCCTCGGACACCCGTTCGGCATGACCGGCGCCCGGATCATGACCACGCTCATCAACGACCTGCAGACGCTGGACCGCCGGGTAGGTCTCGAGACGATGTGCGTCGGCGGAGGTCAGGGCATGGCGATGATCGTGGAGCGCGTGAATTGATGGCGTTCAGCTTCGAGGGTGCGGTAGCCGTGGTGACCGGAGCGGCGTCCGGTATCGGACGCGCCGCGGCGCTCGCGTTCGCGCGTGAAGGGTCCGATGTTGTCGTCTCGGACATCGATGAGGCCGGGCTGGTGGGTGTCGCCGGCGAGGTGGAGGCGCTCGGCCGCAAGGCCTTGTCCGTTACGACCGACGTCTCGAAACGAGAGGAAGTCGAGTCACTCGTCGCGCAGTCGATCGACTGGCAGGGCCACTGCGATCTGTTCCACTCGAACGCCGGCATCGGTCTCGGCGGTGCGCCGCACGTCATCCCGCTCGAGGAATGGGAATCGGTGCTGGCGATCAACCTGCATTCCCACGTGTGGGCGATCCGCGTTCTCTTGCCGCACATGCTCGAGCGCGGCTCCGGCCACCTCGTACATACCGCTTCGTCGGCCGGCACGCTCGGTTTCCCACAGCTCATCCCGTACTGCATGACGAAGTTCGGTGTGGTCGGTCTCTGCGAGTCGATGGCCGCTTTCCTGTACGACCGAGGCGTAGGAGTGTCGGTCGTCTGTCCGCTCCTCGTCGCCACGAACATCTTCGAGCGGTCGTGGAACTACTCCGAGGAGCACATCCCGCCGGCCGCGGAGGAGCAGATGCGTGCCTTCATGCGCGCGACGATGCAGGCCGGGCTCCCGCCTGACAACGTCGCGCAGGACATCGTGTCCGCGGTGAAGGAGAACCGGCTGTACGTCTTCCCCCACCCGGAGCTCAAAGGCATGATCGACGCGAAGTGGAAGGACCCGGACGCTTGGGTGCGTTCGCAGTCCGAGGCATGGCGCGCTCAGCAACAGGCGACGCGGACGCTCATCGAGACGGGAGAGGCACCGGTTCCGCCGGGCCGCGAAGATGTCGCCCGGGCTCTGGGTGGATCCGAAGCTCCGAGCGGTCGCTGAAGCGGCCAAGGGATTCATGCCCTCGGACGAGGGCATGGCCTTGTACGAGTCGGGTGTCCAAGCCGGCGCGCGAGGCCCCCTTCTCGAGATCGGGACCTACTGCGGGAAGTCGGCCGTCTATCTCGGCGCAGCCGCGCGGGTATCAGGGACCGTCGTGTTCACCGTCGATCACCACCGAGGATCCGAGGAGATCCAGCCGGGCTGGGAGCACCACGACCCGGATCTGATCGATCCCGCGACGGGCCGGATGGACTCGTTGCCGTTCTTCCGCCGGACCATCGCCGAGGCCGAGCTCGAGGATGTCGTCATAGGGATCGTGGGGGACTCCACGACGCTGGCGGCGCACTGGCACATCCCGCTCGGTCTGGTGTTCATCGACGGAGCGCACTCCGAAGCCTTGGCGATGGCGGACTACGACGCGTGGGCACCGAAGATCGTTCCGGGCGGCCTGCTCGTCGTCCACGACGTGTACGAGGATCCGGCCGACGGGGGCCTGGGGCCGTTCCTCGCCTACGAGCGCGCGCGGTCCGAAGGGTTCATCGAGCACGCGTCTACCGGCAGCCTGCGCGCCCTTCGGCGCGGCTGATCAGGCCGGGCGCTCGACGACGCGCGCGTCCACGGGGAGGTGCTCCTCGATCTCTTCGGCCCCCAGGCCGGTCGGGAGGTCGTCGCCGCGGAACAGGTTCCACGCGGCGCTGCGCCGATCGAGGGCGTCGGCGGCGAGCAGCGCGGCGCCTGAAGTCCACGGCGGCGTTCGGCCGGGCCAGAAGACGTCCTTCGGGAAGACCCAGCCCTCCTGGTACGCGCCGTCGTCTTGCCTCGCGAACTGGATCTCGCTGAAGAGCTTCCACGCGCGGTCCTCGTCACCGGCCGCGTCGAGCGCGAGCACGAGCTCGCACGTCTCGGCGGTCGTCACCCACGGCTGATCGGCGACGCACCGGCAGCCGAGGCCGGGGACGAGGAAGGTGTCCCATCTGGATCGGAAACGCTCGAAGGCCTCGCTACCGCGGACCACACCCGTCAGCACGGGGTAGTACCAGTCCATCGACCATCGCGGCTTGGGCCAGAAGGCGTCCTG
>JBOGXL010000339.1:0-3001 GCA_050694575.1 Actinomycetota bacterium
CGAGGAGCCGGCAGTACTGGTAGCGCTTCTCGAGCATGGTGTCGTCCAGCGGCAGGATCTGCGACACGAAGGCGTACAGGCTGACGAACCTGTGCAAGACGCGACGGAACGTCTCCTGGTCGTCGTCATCGAGGTCTGCGAACCGATGCTTCGCGGGGTCGAGCTGTGCGTGGATGCGGGAATGCACCTCGGGGTCGGGAAGCGACCGGTCGAAGTAGACGCGGGCGAAGGCCTCCACCTCCTCGTCGCGCAGGACGCCGAAGCGGCTGAGCTCGTCGCGGGCGTCGAAGATGAGATTCGGGTCGGTCTCGCCGGACAGCGTGGTCTCGTAGAACGGCGTGTAAGCGGCCAGGATGTCGTCGGCGGTGTTCACGAAGTCGAGGACGAAGGTGTCGTCCTTCCCCGGATGCGTCCGGTTGAGGCGCGAGAGGGTCTGAACGGCGTGAACGCCCGCGAGCTTGCGGTCTACGAGCATCGTGTGCAGCAGGGGCTGGTCGAAGCCGGTCTGGAACTTCTCGGCGACGACGAGGATCCGGTTCTCGTCGTGCTTGCCGAACCGTTCGGCCGTTTGCGACTCGGGGAACCCGTTCATCCGCGCCTCGGTGAGCTCGGCTCCCGTGTCGGGATCGGTAACGGTTCCGGAGAACGCGACCAGGGCCTTGATGTCGCCGATGCCGTGCTCGTGCAGATAACCGTCGATGGCCTGACGCCACCGAACGGCGTGCAGCCGCGATGAGCACACCACCATGGTCTTGGCGCGTCCGCCGACCTTGGCCGCGGCGTGCTGCCTCACCTGCTCCACCGCGATCTCGGCCTTCTGCGCGACGTGTTCCGGGTGGAGGCTCGCGTAACGCGCGATGGCCGACGCCGCGCGCCGACCCTCGACGTCGGGATCGGTCGAGGAGCTGTTCGCGACACGCCAGTAGGACTGGTAGGTCGAGTAGTTGCGCAGGACGTCGAGGATGAAGCCCTCCTCGATGGCTTGGCGCATCGAGTACACGTGGAACGGCCTGTAGCGCGCCTCATCGCCGGCGGCTCGCGTGCCGAAGACCTCGAGTGTCCGGGCCTTGGGAGTTGCGGTGAAGGCGAACAGGCTCAGATTGGGCTGACGGCCTCGAGCGCGAGCGAGCTCGGCCGCCACGGCGTCGATGTAGTCGTCCGGGGTCGCGTCGTCGGGGAGATCGGCCGCGCGGGGGCCGAGGAGACGCCGCATCTCGGCTGCTTCTTCACCGGTCTGCGAGGAGTGGGCCTCGTCGATGACTATCGCGTAACGGCGCTCGGGAAGCTCACGCAGCTCGTCCACGACGAAAGGGAACTTCTGGAGCGTCGTGACGACGACCTTGGCCTCGGCCCCCGTGAGCGCTTCGGCCAGCTGCTTGGACGACTCGTCGATCTTGCGGACGACCCCGTGCTGGTGCTCGAGCTGGTAGATCGTGTCCTGGAGCTGCTGGTCGAGGATGCGCCGGTCGGTTATCACCACGACCTTGTCGAAGATCTTCGTATCGGCCGCGTCGTGCAGCGACGCCAGACGATGGGACAGCCACGCGATGGTGTTCGACTTGCCCGACCCGGCCGAGTGCTCGACGAGGTAGTGGTGGCCGGCGCCGTTGTCTCGGGCGTGCCTTTCGAGGCGCCGGACGGCGTCCCACTGGTGGTACCGGGGGAAGATCAGCGTTCCGCCGCGCCGTGGACGTGACTTCGCTCCCGGTCGCTCCTGCTCGATGTGGACGAAGCGATGAAGGATGTCCAGCCACGCATCGCGCTCCCATACCTCGTCCCAGAGGTAGGCCGTCGAGTGCCCTTCGGGATTCGGCGGGTTGCCTTTGCCGCAGCCGAGCTCGCCCGGTGCGCTGCCGCGGTTGAAGGGGAGGAAGGTCGTGTCCTTTCCGGCGAGTGACGTCGTCATCATCACGACGTCGGGATCGACGGCGAAATGTACGACAGCGCGGCGGGCGAAAAGGACGTTGGCCGGGTCGCGATCGGTGCGGTACTGGGCGATCGCGTGGTCGACCGTCTGGAGTGTCATCGGGTTCTTGAGCTCGGCCGTAGCCGTAGGCAGGCCGTTGCAGAACAGGACGAGATCGAGGGCCTTGACGTCGCCGGCGTAGTGGAGCTGCCGTGTGACGCTCAGCCGATTGGCGTCGTACCGCTTCTGGAGGTCCGGATTCAGTCCGGAGGCCGG
This sequence comes from Actinomycetota bacterium, assembly GCA_050694575.1. Taxonomy (GTDB): domain Bacteria; phylum Actinomycetota; class JAICYB01; order JAICYB01; family JAICYB01; genus JBOGXL01. Next base: position 2,183 of record JBOGXL010000339.1, read on the forward strand.
ACGGAAGTACGCGAGCTCGAAGCGGACGCCTCGGTCCTCGACCCCGTGACGCAGGACGTCGATGGTCCCGCGGTCGTCGACCTGGCGGGCCAGGCGCTCGGTGAAGCGCTTCTGGGCCTCGTCGCGGTCGCCCCCGTAGAGCTTGACGAGTCGCTCCCACGGATCGTTCTGCGTTGCGCCGATGAAGGTGAAGAGCTGGAGTGTGTCGATCCCGAGGGCGGGGTCGTAGTCGTGCTGGGAGCCCTGCTCGTAGCCGGCTCGCGTGAGCAGAGCGTTCTCGATGGCGTCCTCGAAGTAGCGCTCTTTGGTTCGATCCGTCATCGATCAGTGCCCTCGCGAAGGGCGGATCACGACTCTTTAGACCGCGGGACGTATCGAGGTCGACGACCACGCCAGAGACGGAGACGACGGCTCCGGGCTCAGGTCGAGGCCGATGCTCTTGAGGGCTGTTTTGATCAACGCCATTCCCCTTTCGAGGGCGGCGGGCTCCGAATCGGCATCGACGACGACCGTTATCTCCAGCTGCCGGGTGCCCACGGATCCGCCGACGAATGGGTCCTCGACTCCGGCGTCGACCAAGGCTTCCATGACCGATCCGAAGGTCGAGGCGACCTCCTCGTCGGTGCAATCGTCGTCGCAGAGCTTGGCCTCGAGCGAGACCTCGATCTTCATCCTTCGCTCCTGAAGCAGGTCCTGGCGATGAGCCACCGGCGTCGCCGCCGCGCATAGCCTCGATGCGGTGTCAGGTGGATCATCCCTTGGTGCTTCTCCGTACAGGGACAGCGTATCCGGTAGTACTTCCGCTCCCTCGTGACGCGC
>JBOGXL010000340.1:0-2966 GCA_050694575.1 Actinomycetota bacterium
GCCGTCGGCCAGATGAAGACGAAGCGCGTGTCGTAGGCACGTCCGGACATGCCGTAGTTCCCGGCGCCGTAGCTCGCGCCGAGGATCACGGTGATGTGCGGGACCGTCGAGTTGGAGACGGCGTTGATCATCTGCGAGCCGTGCTTGATTATCCCGCCGCGCTCGAAGTCGCGTCCGACGATGTAGCCGGTGATGTTCTGAAGGAACAGCAACGGGACGTCGACCTGGTTGCACAGCTGGATGAATTGCGCGGCCTTCTGCGACGACTCGCTGAAGAGCACGCCGTTGTTCCCGAGGATCCCCACCGGGAAGCCGTGGACGGACGCCCAACCGCACACGAGCGTCGGACCGTACAACGGCTTGAACTCCTCGAAACGCGAGCCGTCCGCGACGCGCGCGATGACCTCGCGGACGTCGAAGGGGGTCTTCAGATCCTTCGAGACCAGGCCGAGCAACCCGTCCGGATCGTGGATGGGCGGGTCGGCGGGCATGGACGGACCCGGGCCGAGCTTGCACCAGTTCAGATGCGTGACGACGTCGCGAGCCATACGGATCGCTTCGTGCTCGGTGTCGGCGAGGTAGTCGGCGAGACCCGACTCCATGGCGTGCAGCTCTCCACCACCGAGCTCCTCGTCGGTCGAGTCCTCGCCCGTCGCCATCTTCACCAGCGGCGGCCCGCCGAGGAAGACCTTCGACTGCTGGCGGATGAAGATGTTGTAGTCGCTCATCCCCGGCTGGTACGCGCCGCCGGCCGTCGACGAGCCGAACACGATCGAGATGGTCGGGATGCGCATCCCGGACAGTTCGGTGATGTCGTGGAAGAGCCGTCCGGACTCGGCGAAGTGACCCATGTTGCGACGCATGGCCGCCTCCGGGTCGCCGCCTCCCCCACCACCACCGCGCAGGTCGGCGCCCGCCGACTCCACGCCCATGATCAACGGGAGCCGGTTCTGCCGCGAGACCTCGAGCGCACGCGTGATCTTCTTCATGACCACGCCGGTGATCGCCCCGCCGAGGACCGTCGGATCGTTGAACATCAGCGAGCACTCGGTTCCCGAAACCACGCCGATGCCGATGAGCATCCCGCCGCCGACCGGTGAGTTCGTCATGTACCCGGCGAGAGGACCGATCTCGAGGAAGGGCGAGTCCGGATCTAGCAGCAGCGACACGCGCTCCCGGACGGGAAGCTTGCCCCGCTTGCGCAGCCGCTCCATCGACTCTGGCCCGCCGCCCTGGGGAGCCTGGCCGAGGAGCTCCTCCATCTCGGCGACCAGCCCCAGCATCTCGTCGCGGTTCCGACCGAACTCCTCGGAGGAGGTGTCGAGCCGGGTAGCGAGCGGCTGCATCGCACTACGGTAGGCGGGCGCGGCTCGGCCCGGCTACCGGAGGCCCCAACACGGCCATGTTGCGCGACTTGGCACTCTAGACCGGTGCCTCCCAAGGTCGATTGCGAGCTCCGGAAGTGGGACGGCCGTCCCAGTTATCGATTCGAGGCGACGAGGCTCGACCGGGACGATCACGGGACGTGGCTCGGCCTCCCGCCACCGACCCGATACGTCGGGCCGAAGGGTCCCGGTGTTTGGCATCACGCTTTCGTGATCTGTGTCCCCGATGGCGAGTGGTGGATCGCATCGTTCAACGACGAGCGCGACCCCGAGAGCGTGGAGCTCTACGTGGACATGACCACGCCGGCGGAATGGACGGGCAACGCCGTCGGCTGCGTCGATCTCGACCTCGACATCGCTCGCTACCACGACGGACGCGTCGAGCTCCTCGACGAGGACGAGTTCGAGCAACACCGGGCCGAGATGGCTTACCCGGACGACGTCGTGAAGATGGCCTGGGAGACCGGGCAGTGGGTGCTCGAAGCCGTCCGATCGCGGCGCGAACCCTTCGGCGACGTGGGCCGCGAGTGGCTCGCGATGGTGCTGCGTGGCGAAGTCGGCTGATCCCGAGAGCGGGCTCGACTTCCCCGTCAAGACGTTCCACGATGCCGGCGCGTGGGCGAAGTGGCTCGACAGCAACCACGCGAAGCCGGGTCTCTGGCTGCGCATCGCCAAGAAGGGGTCGGGCGAGAAGACCCCTTCGTTCGCCGAGGCCGTCGAGGTCGCCCTCTGTTATGGATGGATCGACAGCCGCGGGAAGAGTGGCGGCCCCGACTTCACGCTCGGCCGGTTCACGCCGCGCTCGAAACGCAGCATCTGGTCCAAGATCAACCGCGAGAAAGCCCTCGAGCTGATCAGAGAAGGCCGCATGAGACCTCCCGGTCTCGCCGAGGTCGAGCGTGCGGAGGAGGACGGCCGCTGGGACCGTGCGTACGATCCGCCCAGCCGGAGCACCGTGCCTCCCGACCTCCAGACGGCTCTCGATCGGAACGCCAAGGCAAAGAAGGCCTTCGCCGGCCTCAACGGCACCAACCGCTACGCGATCCTCTTCCGCATACAGACCGCCAAGAAGGAAGAGACGCGGGCCAAGCGCATCAAGGAGTTCGTGGCGATGCTCGCGCGCGGCGACAAGCCGTACCCGTGAATCTACCTGACGTCGGAGGACACTTCGCCGAGAGAAAGGACTTCTGATGAGCGAGTTGGTCGACGGCATCAACCACGTGGCCTTCGTCACGCCCGATCTGGATCGGCTGACGGACTTCTATCGGCGGATCTTCGACGCCGACGCAGCCGTCACGACGCATGCGCGTGCGCGCCACGCCTTCATCGAGCTCGCGCCGAGCTGCGTGCTCCATCCTTTCGAGTTCCCCGACAACAGGTTTGCGGCTGCGTCCCAGCAGATCTTCGACCGCGGTCATCTCGATCACATCGCCATCAATGCGAGGACTCAGGAGGCCTTCGACACCATCCGACAACGCCTGATAGACGAAGGCGTCTCGGACGGCACCGTGACCGACTTCGGCGCGATCTTCAGCGTCTTCTTCCGCGATCCAGACGGCATGGACGCCGAGGTCTGCGTGA
>JBOGXL010000341.1:0-3216 GCA_050694575.1 Actinomycetota bacterium
CCGACGTGCGGGAAGGCTTGCAGGGCCACCCACACGGCCACGGCGAACAGGATGATCCCGAGGACCGGGTAGTACGTCCGGCCCGTGGCGATCCACAGGATGGTCAGGAAGGTGAGGAAGAAGAGCAGCGACGAGCCGAGATCGTTCTGGCGTACGAAGACGAGGATCGCCAGGCCGATGATGCCGAGCAAAGGGGCGAGGTAGCGGGGCTCGGGCGCGCGGAACGGTCCGATGCGTCTCGTCGACATGCCGAGGAGCTCGCGGCGCTCGGAGAGATAGGCCGCGAGGAACAAGACGAGCAGGACCTTCGTCGCCTCGACGGGCTGGAACGACAGGGGTCCGATGCGCAGCCACAGCCGCGCGCCGTTGACGGTGTGGCCGATCCCGGGAAGCAGCGGTGCGATGAGCGCAACGAGGCTGAGGAAGGCGAGCGTGTAGCGCACGCGCCACGCCGGGCCCAGACCGTTGCGGAACAGGTAGACGGTGGCGAGGAAGCCGATGACGCCGACCATCAACCAACCCGTCTGCAACGGCGCCAGGGAACGCCAATCGCTGTTCACTTCGGCTTGCAGGCGGTCGATCGATGCCAGCTGCATGGCGCCGACGGCGACGAGCAACGCGGCCAACGGAAGGAGCAGGGGATCGGCCCGAGGGGCCCACGCCCGCACGCCGATGTGCATGGCACCGAAGGCTGCGGCGAATCCGAGGAAGGGGATGGCGATGTCTTCACCGAGCTGCGTGAGCGCGACGGCGAACACCAGCGCGGCGCCGCCGAGGAGAACGAGCTCGCGCAGGCGTGGATGGGTCATGCGCCCGGTCCCGGGAGCGGAAGGACGGAGCCGGACGCCGGCGGTGGCGATGCCGTGGCTGAGGGCGATGGGCTGGGCGTGGGCGTGTCCTGGGGGCCGAGCAGGCGCGGCAGGTTCGAGACGACGCGGCGCGCTTCGCTCATCGTTTCGACGGGTATGCCCGACCGCAGGTCCTCGCGGACGGTGCGTGGGAAACGTTCCACCCGCTCGTCGGTGAAGACATGGACGACGTCGCCCTCGGCTCCCTCGCCCGCGTGGCCCGGTTGACCACGGACCACGACGACCGTGCCGCCGCGCTCGGCCACCAAGAGCCCGTCGTTACCGAGCCGCGAAACGAGGTACAGACCGCCGCTCACCACCGCGACGACCAGCAGCCCGACGATGACCGGCAGGCGAGCCTTTGCGAACCGGCTCTTCTTCGGGCCTTCCTCGGACGGACGCTCGATGCGTACTTCGGGTTCGGCGTCGTTGACGACGGCGGCTGGACCCCGCGCGGCGCCGTCGGCGTCGACGAGGACGACGGAGATGTTGTCGTGGCCGCCGGCCTCGTTGGCCTCGTCGACGAGGATCCGGCAGGCCTCGTCGGGGTCCCGGTGCTCGATGAGGATCGTCCGGATCCGGTCCGGGGATTGGAGCATCCCGAACAACCCGTCCGATGCGAGCATCAGGCGGTCCCCCGGCCGCAGCTCCACACTGGCGACCTCGACGTCGAGGCCGTCGGGCTCGACGCCGACGGCTTGCAGGATGACGTGCCGCTGGGGGCTCGCCGCCGCCTCGTCCTCGCTCAGCCGTCCCCGCCGGACGAGATCCTGAGCGACGTTCTGGTCGCGTGTGAGCTGCTCGAGCTTGCCGCCGCGCAACAGATACGCGCGGGTGTCGCCGACGTGAGCGAGCGCGAGGGCGTCGCCTTCGATCCACCCGGCCGTGACCGTCGTGCCCATGCCGAGCAGGTTCTCGTCCTGCTGCCCGGCTTCCCAGATCGCTCTGTTGGCTTCGGCGAAGGCTTCTCGGAGGATCTCCGCCGCCTTCGTGCCTGTGCTCCCGCCGAGCTTGTCCTTCCACGTCTTGAGGACGTCGACCGCCATGCTCGAGGCGACCTCGCCCGCCCTGTGGCCGCCCATGCCGTCGGCGACGGCGATCAGGGGCACGTCGGTGAGCACCGCGTCCTCGTTCTTCTCGCGGACGCGGCCGCGGTCCGTCGCCGAAGCGATCCGGAGCTCCATGGGTGTCTAGGCGCGCGCCTCGAGGATGGAACGACCGACGGAGACGGTGTCGCCCGGACGTAGAACTACGGGCCGCGTCAGCGGGCGATCGTTCACGAAGGTGCCGTTGGTCGATCCGAGATCTTCCACGTACCACTCCCCGTCGGAATGGTAGACGCGCGCGTGGCGATGGGACACCGATGCGTCGGGGATCGTCACATGGCACGATGCGTCTCGTCCTATGACGGTTTCCGGGGGGACGAGATCGACGGTGGACGGCCCCTTGCCCTCTGAAAGGACGAGCCGCGACGCGATGCGCTTGCCACGCGCCGGCGCGATGGGCGAGATGCGTCGGGTCGTTGCGTGCGCCAGCTCGCGGGCCTCCATCCACACGACGACGGCCAGGAGGAGGTACATCGCTCCGAGGAGGACGACCTTGCCCAGAGGGCCGGTCAGGAGCTCTGTCAAGGGCTAATCTCTTCGGAACTCGACGATCGTCGAGCCGAGTGAGATGCGGTCGCCGTCGCGGAGCGCATGCTCACCGACCACCGTGCCGTTGACGTAGGTCCCGTTGGTCGAGCCCAGGTCGTGCAAGGTGCACGTCCCATTCGTGTTGATGACCTCGGCATGGTGGCGTGATACCCCGGGATCGGTGACCACGAAGTCATTGTCCGACTGGCGGCCGATGCGGATCCGGCGCTCGACGGGGAGGGTCTTGAGCTCCTGGTCGTCCGACATCAGCACGAGCGACGGGCGTCCGGACGACTCCGGACGCCGGCTCCGGGAGGGTGCCTGCTCCGGCGCTCCCTCCTCCCTGAGGGAGACGGCCTCGGCGGCGATCCTGAACTCGCCCTGCCCGAGCTTGGGCTCGGTCGTGAACGACACGCGGGGTGAGTCCGGCAGCGACCACTGGCGTTGGCGGGCGGCCTCCCCCACGAAGATCTCGAGCTCTTCCACGAGCTTGGGCTCGAGGGGTGCGAGCTTCTCGTAGTCCTTCTCGCCTACGGAGATCCGGAAGACATTGGGGACGTACGTACGGCGCAGGGCGACGGTGCGGCCGTCCTCCATGACGCGCAGGAGCCGCTTGCCGATCTCGACCGGATGCACGCCCGAACGGAAGAGTCTGGCGAAGAACCCGTCCACGGCGCGCTCCAGCCTTTCCTCGAAATCCCCGATGAGGCTCACCGTGACCTCGGCTTACGTGG
>JBOGXL010000342.1:0-7857 GCA_050694575.1 Actinomycetota bacterium
TTGAGCTGCGCTCATAGTCGATCGGGGGCGCTGCGCCTCCCGAACCCCCCGCGCCGAGTATGAGCGCAGCTCATAGTCGCTCGACCTCTTTCGTCCCGAACAGCCCGTACGGGCGCACGAGCAGGACGAGAAGCATCACCACGTACGGCACGACCTGATCGAAGTTCGCGCCGAGCCAGGCGAAGTTCTCAGGCTGATACGTCTTGACGTACGCCTCGGCCAGACCGATCACCGCGCCGCCGACGATGGCCCCGGGGATCGAGTCCAGGCCGCCTAGGATGATGGCCGGGAGCGCCTTCAACGCGACGAACCCCGTGCTCGAATCGATGCCCGCGCCGCCTGTTCCGACGAACGCGCCAGCCAGCGCCGCGAGGCCACCTGAGATCGCCCACGACACCGCGAACATCCGTCCCACCGGTATGCCCTGCGCCAGCGCAACCTCTTGGTCGAATGACGTAGCGCGCATCGCCAGACCGACGCGTGTGAAGCGGAACATCGCGACGAGCGCACCCACAACGACGACGGCCATCCCGAGTTTGGCGATGTCGGTGTGGAATACGTTGATGTCGCCCACGCTGAAGTGATCGAGTCCCCAAGGGTCGCCGACCTGGCGGAGCTCGAGACCGATGAGATCACCGGCGATCACCTGGAGGGCGATTAAAACCCCCACCGTGACCACCGCCGCCGAGAACGGGGGCTCGCCGACCATCGGACGAAGGGCCACTCGCTCTATCACCACGGCCGCGAGCACGGTCATGGCGACCGCCGCTGCTTGCGCCAGCCAGAAGCTCAGTCCGAGGCTTACAGCGAAATAGGACACCCAGTACGCGCCGAAGAGGAGGAGCGCCGGCTGGGCGAAGTTCACCACGCGTGTGCCCTTGTAGATGATCACGAATCCCAGGCCCAGAAGGACGTAAAGCGAGCCTTGGGCGAGCCCCCGGACGGTGCTCGTCAGGAACTCATCCATCATGCAGGGACGCCGATATGGACCTCCGACAGATCTCCGCCGGCGTACCGCTTCCGACCCGCGTACATGTCGTCGGCGAGGGCTTGGAACATCGATCCCAGGGCCGCGCGCTTCACCTTCTGCGTGGCCGTGAGCTCGCCGTCCTCATGGTCGAGCTCCTTGGGGATGACCCGGAACTTGCGCACGTTCTCGACGCGGGCGAAGCGTTCGTTCGTTTCCTTGACGATCGTCTGGAGCAGGGTGAGCACCTCGGGTTTCTCGGAGAGATCGCGGTAGGTCGTGTAGGGGATGCGCTGCCGCTGCGCCCAGTCGCCGACGGTGTCCAGCTCGATGCCTATCAGCGCCACCAGGTACGGGCGCTCGTCGCCGATGATTACCGCTTCTCGGATGAAGGGTGAGAACTTCAAAGCGTTCTCGATCTCCGAAGGGGAGATGTTCTTGCCGCCGGCGGTGATGATGATGTCCTTGATGCGATCGACGATGCGGACATGCGTGCCGTCCACCCATTCACCGACGTCTCCGGTGTGGAGCCAGCCGTCGGCGTCTATCGCACCGGCGGTAGCGTCGGGTCGGTTCCAATAGCCGGCGAACACCCCCGGATGACGTGTGAGGATCTCACCGGTGCCCTCGTCGATCTCCAGCTCGATACCCGGATGAGGTTCGCCGACCGTTCCGAGCTTCAACCGTCCGAGCCTGTTGACGGTGGCGACGCCGGCGTTCTCGGTCATCCCGTATCCCTCGTGAACTATCACGCCGATCCCGAAGAACCACTGGAGGATGTCGGGCGAGATGGGGGCAGCGCCCGATCCAGCGAAGCGACACTTCCGAAGGCCGATTCGGTCGCGCAACGTTCGGAAGAGGAAGAGATAGCCCAATGCGTACGCGAGTCGTGTGCGGGGGTTGTACCTTCCGCCGTCGGCGGCAAGCGCGGCTCCGATGCGCGCCGCTCGGCGCATCCAGAACCGATAGTTCCACCGCTTGAGTCTGGACGCCGAGGCCATCCGGATCTCGATCCCGGCGTAGATCTTCTCCCAGATGCGGGGGACGGCGAAGAAGATCGTCGGCTGCACCTCGGCGAGGTTGAACTGAACCGTGTCGATCGACTCCGCGAAGTGCACCTGCGTGCCGGCCGCGGCATTCGTCCACTGCGTGAAGATGCGCTCGGCGACGTGGCACATCGGCAGGTAGGACACGGTGACGTCCTCAGGGCCGACCGGCGTTCCGTAGAACCCGTAATCGTCCACGAGCGTCCGGATCGCGAAGTTCACGTTGCGGACGCTGAGCATCGCGCCTTTCGGGGGCCCGGTCGTGCCCGAGGTGTAGACGAGCGTTGCGACATCATCGTCTTCCACGTCTGCGGCGAGGCGGTCGAGGGCTTGAGGATCTGAAGCCCGATGCGCGCGGCCGCGCTCGAGCAGGTCGGCCCAGGAGATCAGGCTCGCGTCGTCTATCGATCGGAGACCGCGGGGCTCGACGTAGACGACGTGGCGAAGGTTGGGGAGGTCCTTCCGCACCTCCAAGACCTTGTCGACTTGTTCCTGGTCCTCCGCGATGAGGATGGCCACGCCCGAGTCGTGCAGGATGTGACGCACTTCCGCCGGAGGATTGGCTGGGTACAGACCAACGCTTATCGCGCGCGCGGCGACGGCGCCGGCGTCGGCGAAGAGCCACTCCGGGCGGTTCTCCGAGTGGATCGCGACGCGGTCGCCAGGTGAGACCCCCAGGGCCAGCAAGCCGTGGGCGACGAGCTCGACCTGCTCCCAGTACGTCTCCCAACTGATGTCCTGCCAGATCCCGAAGCGCTTCTCGCGCAGCGCGGTGCTTTGCGGTGACCGATGGGCCCAGTCGCGGATACGCGTCGCGACGGTGGGGATGGTCTCCTTGCGGGTCGGAGTTCGGGGATCGATAACCTTGCTCATCACGCACCTCCCTCGCTGGGGGTTCCTCCCAGGTATGCCCTGATGACGTTTGGGTCGCTTTGGACGGCCGCCGGCGGCCCCAACGCGATGGGCCGGCCGAAGTCGAGAACGAGGATCCGGTCAGCCAGATCCATCACGACCCCCATGTCGTGCTCGACGAGGATCATCGACACGGCCAGCTCTTCCCGGATGTCCAGGATGAATCGCGCCATGTCCTCCGTTTCTTCGAGGTTCATGCCGGCGACGGGCTCGTCGAGCAGCAGCAGCTTCGGTTCCATGGCCAAGGCACGACCGAGCTCGATGCGCTTCTTGATCCCGAACGGAAGGACACCCACCGGCGTCTTTCTGAACGGCTCGATCTCGAGGAAATCGATGATCTCCTCGACCACGCGGCGATGACGCAACTCTTCACGCTTGGCGCGGCCCAGGTAAGCCAAGGCCGACCATGGGCCGTAGGCGATGTGGACGTGCCGTCCGAGCATCAGATTGTCGAGGACGGTGAGATTTTCGAAGAGCTCGACGTTTTGGAACATACGCGCCATACCTCGACGCGCTATGCGGTCGGGCTCGACGTCGCGCAGACTCTCGCCCAAGTATTCGATCGACCCCTCGTCGGGGCGATAGAGCCCCGACAGACAGTTCAGGAGCGACGTCTTTCCTGCTCCGTTGGGCCCGATGACCGCGAAGAGCTCGTGAGGTTGCACGTCGAAGGACACGGCGGCTAGGGCGTTGATCCCTGCGAAGGTGAGCGACACATTGTCCACAGCGAGAACCGGCTCGCCGGCGGGCCGGTCTAATCGCGTGTTCGGCAGCGCGCCGGCCAGCGGACTCAGGACAGCCATCGTTTGCGTCTCTTGTAGTGCTTGACGTTGCGGAACGACGTCGTTTGCCCCTCCGTGCGTAAGCCGAGGTAGAACTCGCGGACGTCATCGTCCTTCAGAAGGACGTCCGCGGGCTTGTCCATCACGATCTTGCCGTTCTCCATCACGTAGCCGTGCTCGGCGATCGACAGCGCCATCGTTGCGTTCTGCTCCACGAGCAGTATCGAGGTCCCAAGGCGATTGATGTCGACGATGAGTTCGCGGATCTGCTGTACGAGCATCGGTGCGAGGCCGAGGCTGGGTTCGTCCAGGAGGAGGTACTTCGGGTCGGTCATCAGCGCGCGCGCGATGGCCAGCATCTGTTGCTCGCCGCCCGAGAGATAGCCCGCCGTTTGTTTGCGCCGACCTTTGAGAAGTGGGAAGAGCGCGAAAACGTAATCGTAGCGGTCATCCAGATCGGACCGCGTGGTGTGCGCTCCGACTTTGAGGTTCTCTTCGACCGTGAACTCGGCGAAGATCCGCCGGCCCTCCATCACCTGGCCGACACCGGAGCTCACGATGGCTGGGGCGCCGAGCTCGTCGATCCGCCTGCCGTCGAGGGTGATGCTTCCCTTCGTTGTCTCCCCGCGGTGAATGTCGAGGAGGCCCGAGATGGCGCGGAGTAGTGTTGTCTTTCCCGCGCCGTTGGCCCCGAGCAGGGCAACGATCTTCCCTTCGGGGACCTGGAGGCTCACCCCTCGGAGGACGAGGACCACGTCGTTATAGACGACCTCGAGGTTCGAAACCGCGAGCACGAGGTAACGCTAGTGCTGTTACCCCCACGGCGCTATTCGCTGCCGGAGACCTTCTCGCGCAGGACCTTCTCCGGACTCTCCGCGGCGTCTTTCAGCTTCGCGATGAGCTTGTCGAACGTCTTGTCGAAGTCGGACGGCTTGCGCGCGCGCTTGGTCGGATTGGCGTAGCTGATGATCTGGTAGCGGACCATCGAGTGCCACGCGCCCGACTTCTTGAGCGCGTCCTCGACGGCCTTCACCGCCTTGGCCGCCTCGAGCACCTTCTCGGCGCGGGCCTGGCGGATCGGATACGCATCCTTCAGAGGCTTGTCCACGAAGCCGTCGCACTTCTTCAACAACGCCTCGTACGCGCTGCCGGCCAGCGTTCCGGGACCTTCGTAGGCGAGCCCGAGCGTCACGAGATGCGCCTGCTCCAGCACGTCGACGACCTCGCCCGAATCCTCGGCCCGGTTGGGCGACTCCTCGAGCATCTCGCGGTAGATGCTCAGCGCGATCAACGCGCGCTCGCGGATGTTGAGACTCTGCTCGACGTTGAGGCTCATCATCCGCCGCGCGAGCTTCTCGGGGACGACGACGACGGGGAACTCCTTCATGCCGAGCTCGGCCCCCGCGGTGAAGCGGTGCTGGCCGTCGATCACGACGTACTTGCCGTCGCGCTCGACGGCGACGAGCGGCGTGATGAAGCCCATGCGCTCGATCGAAGTCGTGAGGGCCTTGAGATGCGCCGGACGTGGCTTGCGCTGGTGAGAGATCACCTCGAGGTTGCCCTTCCCCGCGACGGTGATCTTCAGCGGTTGGCGCTTGCGCGGGTCCTTGTACTCGAGCTCCTCGGCCACGTCGCCCAGCCTATCCGTCCGTACCATAGGGAGGCGATGCAGCCTCTGAACGCCGTTGAGTGGCGCGACGACCATCTCGAAGTGATCGACCAGACGCTGTTGCCCGAGCGTCTGGAGATCCTCAAGCTGACGTCGGCGGGTGACGTCGTGGACGCCATCCGCCGGCTCGCCGTCCGTGGCGCACCGGCGATCGGCGCGAGCGCAGCGTTCGGTGTCGTCCTGGGATTGCAGGAAGGGATCCCGCTCGAGCGGCTCGTCGACGCGCTCGGGGCGGCGCGTCCGACGGCGGTGAACCTGCGCTGGGCGGTCGACAGGGTGGCACGCGCCGCGAGGACCGGTCGCACGGCAGTCCAGATGCACGAAGGAGCGCTCGCCGAAGCGCTCGACATCTGGAACGAGGACCGCGACGCGTGCCGTCGCATCGGGGAGCACGGCCGCGCGGAGCTCGTGTCCGTCCGGCGCGTGCTCACACACTGCAACACCGGACGGTTGGCGACGACGGGGATAGGAACGGCACTCGGCATCGTGTACGCCAAGGCCGAAGCCGGCGAGCCCGTCGAGGTCGTTGCGACGGAGACGCGGCCGTCGCTGCAAGGTGCGCGGCTCACGGCGTGGGAGCTCACGCACGCCGGCATACCCGTAACGCTCATCTCCGATGCAGCCTCCGGCGCGGCGCTTTCGTCCGGACGGATCGACGCCGTCGTCCTGGGCTGCGACAGGGTGGCCCGCAACGGCGACGTGGCCAACAAGGTGGGCACCTACACGCTGGCCGTCCTCGCGCGCGCGAGCGGCATCCCGTTCTACGTCGCCGGCCCAGTCTCCTCCTTCGACCCGGACACGCCGGACGGCACCGGCATCGTGGTCGAAGAGCGCCCGGCCGAGGAGCTGCTCCGTGTACGCGGGGTCCCGGTGGCCCCCGATGTCACGGTGTGGAACCCGGTGTTCGACATCACGCCGGCCGAGCTCGTCACGGCGTTCATCACCGACGCCGGCGTCCTGCGGCCGCCGTTCGGTGAGTCGATCGCCGCGGCGATGTCGACGCGCGGGAAGTGAACGCCCTTTCGTTCGACCCCTACGACGCCGCGTTCCGTGCCGATCCTTATCCGGCGTACGCGCGCCTGCGTGAGTCCGAGCCCGTCCACCGCACCGAGGCCGGGACGTGGGTCCTCTCCCGGTACTCCGATTGCGCGCACGCTCTCGACGACTCGGCCTTCGGTGTCGAGCCACCGCTCGAGATCCGCGAAGCGCGACGAGAGCTCACGCCGCCTCCGCTTGCCGTCCTCGGGGAGACGATGCTCTTCCGCGATCCACCCGATCACACACGCCTCCGGTCGATCGTGTCGGCGGTGTTCACGCCGCGGGCCGTCGAGCGCCTGCAGCCACGCGTCGAGCAGATCGTCGATGAGCTGCTGACCGCCGTCGACGGCGAACGTATGGACCTCGTCGAGGGGTTCGCGCATCCCCTGCCCGTCCGCGTCATCTGCGAGCTGCTCGACCTCCCCGAGGCCGACCACGAAGCCATTGGCGCTTGGTCGCGCGATCTGGCCGGCGTCGTCGACATCCCGCTCGACGACAGAACGGTCCTCGACGGGGCCCGCGCAGCAGAAGCGCTCGTTGCCTACTTCCGGGACGTCGTAGCCGAGCGCCGGCGGCGCCCGGGAGCAGATGTTCTGAGCGTCCTCGCGACGGCCGGGACGTTGACGGAGCCCGAGCTGCTCGCGGTGTGCGTGCAGCTGCTCTTCGGCGGTCACGAGACGACGCAGAACCTGATCGCGAACGGCGCTCTCGCATTGCTCCGCCACCCCGAGCAGCTGAAGAGGCTCCGTGCCGAACCTTCCTTGCTGCGCTCGGCCGTCGAGGAGTTCCTCCGCTACGACGGACCGGGCCAGCTGGCCGGGCGGTGGACGAAACGGCCGGTGGTCATCGCCGGCCGCGGCATCGGCGCGGGAGAGCAGGTTCTCCTGCTGCTCGGCTCGGCGAATCGCGACCCCGACGTCTTCGACGATCCCGACGACCTCGACGTAGGACGCCGGCCCAACCGTCATCTCACCTTCGGGGGCGGGATGCACTTCTGCCTCGGCGCCCCGTTGGCGCGTCTGGAGGCCCGGATCGCCTTCGAGGCGCTCCTGCGCCGCTTCCCGCGCCTGGAGCTCGCTACCGACGAGCCTTCTTGGCGGCCGACTTTGGCTTTGCGCGGCCTCGCGTCGCTGCCCGTCGCCTTTTAGCTCCGAGGGACTGTCGCTCGCTCCCCAAGTATGCTATATACGTAGTCGTAGGATACGAGGAGGGGGCAGGCCATGGACACGGTGACGATCGAGCCCGTCGCGGGAGCGTCTGTGTGGACGGCTGAGGATTTCGAGGGGCGAGACGATTGGATCAGCACCCTCTCAGAGGTCCACGTGACCGAGCTCGAGGCGGCGCTGGCCAACGTTCGTCGTCTTGGGCTCAGCCTGCCCGAGGTGTCGGTGGAAACCTTCCCCCTTCCCACGATGCGACTGGTCATCGACGGCATCCTTGAGG
>JBOGXL010000343.1:0-4959 GCA_050694575.1 Actinomycetota bacterium
CTCGGCTCCGCGACGCGGGGTGGAGCAGTCAGGTAGCTCGCTGGGCTCATAACCCAGAGGTCGCAGGTTCAAATCCTGCCCCCGCTACTGAAGAGGGCCTCTCGATGAGGCCCTCTTATCTTTCTGCCGCTAGGCGACAGGCGAAGGGCGACCAGCCTTGGGCTGCCAGCTCCGAAGCCAGCGATGCACGACGCACGTCCTGGGTCTTGGTGAGCGCCGGCAGCACCGACGCGCCGTTCGTCCCACGCATCCTGCCCGTTTCGGGCTCGAGCCCCCGACCGCTCGCCTTCGGCACGTAGCGTCGACCCTTCCAGCGGATGATGTCGATACCGCGGTCGTAGTCCACTGAGTAGACGACATCGCCCTTGGGCGCCCACTTGGAGGACGATGAGGCGCCTCCGAGCGCCGCGAAGAAACCCTGCTCCACGATCTTGCCGTCGCCGCGGATCTGAAGGAAGCGGACGCCGTTCTCGTATTCCGAGAGCGCGACGAGACCGCCGTTGCGGAACGACCGATGCTCTTGGAACCAATGCATAGAGCAGCCCAAGTGGTTGACCGGCGGGTTGCCGTCGACGTACAGGCCGTTGCCCGGCGGCGCGACGCTTGCTATCGGTCCTTCGAATCTCTTCGATCTCCGGCTATTGATGCCCTCGGCGCTGTAGACACGGAAGTCGGAATCCGCGAACTCGCACCGACCGGTGGCGTTGAGCTCACCGCCGGTCAAAGCGAACTTGTCCTGCCCGCTGCGCGGCCAGCGTGCCGAGTGAACGAAGGCGTCCGAGACACCCGTGTAGAGGACCTTCGGATTCCTCGGCGACGCACCCTTGGCGTCCTTCGCGTTGATCGTGATGACCGCGAAGGGTTGGCATGCGGTGAGCAGCACACCAGGACGGATCTCGCGGATGTGGTGGCAGGACCGCGAATCGACGCCTTGGGTCCTCAGCACCTCCTTCCAATTGCCGACGATGCTCGGCGCCCGGCCGTCGAGGATGCGACGCGCGTCGATGATCGCCCCCGTTTGGCCGTAGAACCATGTGCAATCAAGAGCGCACTCGACCGTGTGGTTAAAGTGCGGGATGGCCCCCACGCTCTTGATGTCGGAGGGGTCTCGGACGTCGAAAAACTCGACGCACCCCAGAGGATTTCCCTGAGCCAAGCAGCCCTCGGTGGCCGAATACGAGTCGCTCGCGAAGGCCAGGACTTTGCCGTTCGTCGGAACTTCTTCGTTCTGCCAAGAGATGTTGATCTTCATCGACCCCAGCGTCCGAGGCGTCTCCGGCTTCGAGATGTCGTAGATCGTGATGTTCTTCCCGCTGGTTACGAACAGCCTGTTGCCCACGACCTTCGCGCCGGTCTTCAGACCGATGTCCTGCTTGATCGAGCCCAGGTACTCGACGTTGTCCGACGCGACCCAGTCGAGACCCATCTGGTCGGCTGCCGCTGAGGCAGCGGTTAGGGCGACAACCGCGGTTGTCGTGCTCAAGGAGCTCGCAAGGATCGCGAGGGCAAGGAAACCCCCACTGACCGCGCGTCGTTTCCTTCTCATACCTCAGCCTCCCTCCCTCAGTATGGCGCTTGCAACCGGGGCAGCATGGGAAAGTGACGAACGTTCGTGGTGAGGACATCGCATCCGACGATGAGCGCCGTGGAGGCGATCAGATAGTCGACGTCGTCGATGTTCGTGTGGCTGCGGCGATACTTCCGAGCGAGTGTGCCGGCTTCACGAGCAACGTCCTCGGTGACCGGAAGCCACACGATCGCCCGGAAGAAAGTCTCTAGAGCCGCGACTTCACGCGGACGAACGCCGGCGAAGAGCTCGAATCGAACCAACTCACTACTCAGCAGCTCCTCCCCCGTTTCAAGAAGGTCGGCGATCAACTCCGTCGCCGCGGTGTGCCCGCGCAAGTGGTCGACGGCGACGCTGGTGTCGAGGAGCTTCACCTCAGGCCGAGTCGCGACAGACGCTTGTTGAGGTCACCTCGGATCGTGTCGACATACTCCTTGCCGGTAAAGGACCGGTCGCGCCACGATCCTGCGCTCGCCAGCAGCGCTTCACGCCGCAACGCTTTGTTGGAGCGTCCGTACTGCGCGTTTATGGCCCGGCGGATCAATTCGGAGCGAGATGCTCCCGTTCGCTCTGCTTCGCCGTCGAGCAGAGCCGTCTCATCGTTGGTGAGGTACACCTGGGTGCGGTTCATGGCGTCACTATACACCATCAGGTGTATAAGACGGACCAAGGAGTACCCTCCCTCATGGCTCTTGGGTTCCACTTGCAGCGTCGCGTGAACGACGTTCGGTAGCGCTACGACCGGGGACGGTCACCGCGAACTCGAGGACCTCACGAGTCGCCGGCGGCCTCCTTGAGGCGACCTTCAATCGCCCTTTGTGGGCGCTCGCCGGCCGTGGCCGCGAGAGCGTGGTCGCCGCTCACGCCCGCGGCTCAACCCTTCGCTTCGAGCATGGGCAGCTCCCGCAGCCGGCCGTGCGGGCGCGAACGCAGGAGCCTGAGCCCGTTCGCCACCACCAGCAGGGTGGCACCGACGTCGGCGAGCACAGCCATCCACAGGGTCAGCACGCCGGCGAGTGCGAGTGCGGCCGCGACCCCTTTGACCGCGAGCGAGAACACGATGTTCTGACGCACGACCGCGCGCGACCAGCGGGCCAGGCCGATGAGGCCGGCCACCTTGCCCACGTCCTCGCCCATGAGCGCGACGTCGGCGGTCTCGATGGCCGTCGGGCTGCCGGCCGAACCCATGGCTATCCCGACGGCGGCTCGGGCCAGGGCGGGGGCGTCGTTGACCCCGTCGCCGACCATGGCCACCGTGTCATGGCCTCGACCGAGGTCCTCGACGAGCCTCACCTTGTCATCGGGGAGCAACGCGGCATGGACACGGTCGATGCCCGCCTCGCGCGCAACCGCGTCTCCGGCGGCTTGATGGTCGCCGGTGAGCAGCATCGTGACCTCGACGCCCGCTCGCCTGAGGGTGTCGAGCGCGCCGCGGGCTCCGGGACGCACCGTGTCGTTGATGCCCAACAGACCCGCGATGCGCTCATCGTCGCCGACCACGACGACCGTGCGGCCTTCGCGCTCGAGCCTGTCGATGGTCGCCTGGGCGTCGGCAACACCTGGGTGTCCCGCGAACAGCGACGGCTTGCCCACACGAAAACGGAAACCGGCTACCGTCCCCTCCACGCCGTACCCCCGCAGGGCGACGAAATCTTCGACGGGCGCGAGCTGGACGTTCCAGCTCGCCGCCTCAGCGACCACAGCTCGGGCCAGCGGATGCTCCGAGGCCGCCTCCAACGAAGCGGCCAAGCGCAGCACCTGGGCGTCTGTACGTGAGGCGAGCGCGACGATCTTCGTCACCCGCGGCCGACCGGCCGTGAGCGTGCCCGTCTTGTCGAAGGCCACGGCGTTGATACCGGCGGCCGTCTCGAGGTAGGCGCCGCCCTTGACGAGAACTCCTGCTGCCGAGGCCCGTGCCAGGGCCGAGACGATCGATACCGGCGTGGCGATCACCAGAGCGCACGGGCAGGCCAGGATCAAGAAGGCAAGCCCGCGGTAGAACCACTGCGAGAACGACCCCACCCCGAGGGCGGACGGGACGAGGACCGTCAGCACCGCGACCCCCATCACGATGGGGGTGTACACCTTGGCGAAGGCATCGACCCAGCGCTCGGTGGTTGCCTTCTGCGCCTGGGCTTCGGCCACCGCCTTCGCGATGCGATCGAGCGTCGTGTCACCGGGTGCACGGCCCACCTCGACCACGAGTCGGCCCTCGCCGTTGAGCGTGCCGGCGAACACCTCGTCGCCTCGTTCCTTGTCGACGGGAACGCTCTCACCGGTGATCGCCGCTTGGTCGACCGCGCTCGCGCCGTCGGTCACCCGGCCGTCGGCGGGGATCCGCTCTCCGGGCCGGATGACGACAACGTCAGCGACCGCTAGCTCGGCCAGACCGATCTCGACCTCGCGATCGCCGCGCCGGACGCGGGCCGTCTGAGGTGACAGCTCGACCAGACCGGCGAGCGACCGCCGGGCCCGGTCCACGGCGTAGCCCTCGAGGTCCTCGCCGATCGAGAACAGCACAACCACCAGCGCCGCCTCGAGCCACGCGCCGATGGCTCCGGCTCCGATCACAGCGATCGTCATCAACAGATTGATGTCGGGTCGGCGCGTTAGTCGTGCGGCAGCGATGCCGGCACGGGCGACGGGCCAGCCGGCCGCCGCGATGGCGACGACGTACAGGGGGACAGCAGCCGCCTCAGCACCGCCGGCCGACAGCGTCAGGGCGGCGAGAGTCAGCAGCGCCGCGCCGGCCGTGACGATCTCGCGCCGGTTGCGGACGAAGAAGGACTGCCGGGCCGGCGGCTCGGCGCCGGGCGGCACCGCGGCCGGGATGCGGTAGCCGAGGGAAGCCACCGTCTTGCGTAGAGCATCGGGAGTAATTCCGCCGTCGGCCTCGTACTCCACCCGCATCCGGGCGCCGGCGAAGCTCACAGAGCACGACGTAACGCCGGGAAGGCGGCCGACGGCACGCTCGATCGTCTGGGCGCAGTCGTAGCAGTCCATGCCCTCGACGGCTACCACCTCGTGGTGGAACCGGCGTCCGAGGTTAACGCCGATGGCATCGGCGGCCCTGGTTACGCACGATATGGAGCACAGGTCGGGGTCGTAGGACACCCGGATCACCGACGCCCCGACCGGCTCCACCGACATCAGGCCGCGGTGTCGTCCCAGCTCGTCGCGCAGGCGATCGGCGCACGAGCCACAGTCGGCCTCGTCGGCCGGCAGCGCGACGGGGATCTCCGCCGTCCTGGTCGGCATCTACTCCACGTCGTGACGGATGTGCTCGGCCGACAGGTCGAGCAGGAGCCGGACATGAGCGTCGGCCAGGCGGTAGTAGACAATCCGGCCGTCGCGACGATTGCGTACGATGCCGGCCGCTCGCAAGAGCCTCA
>JBOGXL010000344.1:0-7152 GCA_050694575.1 Actinomycetota bacterium
CGCCATCCGAGCTGCTCGACGACCTCGAAGGACAGCGTCTTCGAACCTTCCGAGTAGAAGGCACGGACGTTGGTGTTCACGAACGCCCACGGGTAGGCGTCGGCCACCTCGGCGCACAGACGATTCACTTCGTCGTAGTTGCCCTTGATCGCCACGATGGTGCCGCCGTAGACCGCGGTGGTGATGACCTTGCCGGCTTCCAGGTCGGCGGGCATGAAGACCACGGCGGGCATCCCCGCCTTCGCGGCGTGCGCCGCGACCGAGTTCCCGAGGTTGCCCGTCGTACCCGCCGCTGCGATGCGCAGACCGAACTCTCGCGCCTTGGTCAGGGCCACCGACACCACGCGGTCCTTGAAGGAGAAGGTCGGGTTGACCGTGTCGTTCTTCAGCCACAGATCGCTGATGCCGAGCTCGGCTCCCAGCCGCGGCGCGGGCACGAGCGGCGTGAACCCGGCCCCGAGATCGACACGCGGCGTGTCGGCGGAGACGGGGAGGAGATCGACGTAGCGCCAGATGGATCGCGGACCCGCGGCGATCTGCTCCCGGCTCGTCGCCTTGTCGATGGCCTCGTAGTCGTAAGAGGCCTCGAGGGGGCCGAAGCAGAACTCGCACACGTGGATCGGCGCGAGGTCGTAGGTCCTCCCGCACTCCCGGCACTCGAGCTTCTCGATGTCCGCCACGTCCGCCTCCGAAAACAAGCAACCCCGCCGCCTGAGCGACGGGGTGCCTCGCTCATCGCCCCCGCGCTCGGGACGGCGTTAGCACCTGCTCCCGCGACGGCTACCCGTCGCGAGCCGGTTGCCGGGGCTTCACAGGGCCGGTCCCTCCACCCCTCTTGATGAGCACCTTCTATGGAACCAGATATACGACGTTCCGGCTACTCGGGGGGTCGCTGCGCCTCCGTGGGAGATAGGGGCGGTGGATCGGGCTCCGCGGGTGTCGACACCGGCGTGGGCGGCGCCTGTTCCTTGGGGATCATCTCCATCTTCTCGGCTTCCTCGAACACCTCGTGGCCCCACGGGACGTGCGTCCGCCAGAAATGCGCGGCGATCACCTTGATCGATGCGACCAGGGGAACCGTCAGGAGCATGCCGTAGAACCCCGCAAGCGTGGCCCCCGCTATCAACGAGATCATCACCGTCACCGGGTGCAGCCGGACGGTCAGACGCATGACGTTGGGCGAGATGAAATGGTTGTCGATCTGCTGGACGACCAGCATCACGACCATCACCCACACGATGGTTATGGGCGGCTTGGTGGCGGCGGCGATGATTATCGCCGGCACCGCGCCGACGAACGGACCGATGAGCGGAACGAGGTTGAACGCTCCGGCGATGAACCCGACGACCAGCCAGTACGGAAGGCCGATGATCCGCAGGCCGATGGACGACATCACGCCGACGATGAGCGCCACGAGCAGCTGCCCGCGGAAGAACCCGCCCATCGCGGTCCCCACCGACGACGCGACCTGGCGCGCTTCGTCCCGACGATCCGGAGGAACCAGCCGCAGCGCCGCGGCACGGAGCCGTGGGAGATCCACGAGCAGGTAGAAGCCCGCGATCAGGCCGATGACCACGAACGTCATCGTCTGGACGGCCCCCTGGAGGAACCCGCCGACACTTCCGACGGCCCCGGACGCGAATCGGGCCAGCCTCTCGCTGATGTCGATGTTCGGACCGAACCTGTCCTCAGCCCCGCGGGTAACCCGTTCCAGGAATGTGCTCACCTGCTCGATCGTGTCGGGGAGATCGCGCACGAACGCTCGGCCCTGATCGATGAGGGCCGGGATGAGGAACCCCAGCGCTATCGCGAGCAGCGCCACCCCGAGCAGGTACGACATGCAGCTGCCGAACACACGGCGGACCCCGAAGCCCTCGAGCCGCGTAACGACGGGGTTGAGGAGATACACCGCGATCAGCGCGATCACGAGCGGCGGGAAGATCTCGCGGACCAGGCTCAGCGACCAGACGATCACGCCGGCGAGGATGAGGACACCGATGAGCGCCCACGAGACGATCAACCACTTGAGGAACCGTCGCGCGACGGGCGGGAGGGAGCCCTGCCCGGTGACGCTGATCGGTTCGTTAGGTTCGGTCACTTGCGCTCGGCCGGCTCATCGTAGTTGACTCATCGGCCACCGACATCCATGTTGCAAGTCGAGGGCCCAATTTGCGGTAAAGATGAAAGGTCCCCGAGGGCAGAAGGGCGGTGATCGTCACAGATGCGCATCATCCCTTCGTGGCCGCGATCGATAGACGAATTCCGCCCTATCGTGGCGAACGCCGTCATCAACGAGATCCAGCGGCTCGCGTGGGAGAAGCTGCGCGGGCTGAAGGTCCTTCACGTCAACTCCACCGAGTACGGCGGCGGCGTCGCCGAGCTTCTCCTCACGCAGATCCCGTTGCTCGACGACCTCGGCCTGGAAGCGCAATGGGGGGTCATCGACGGCGACGAGCATTTCTTCGAGATCACGAAGTCCATCCACAACGGGTTCCAGGGCAACAAGGAGATCCCGTGGACCCGCGAGATGGAGGAGCACTACCTCGCCGTCGTCACCCAGAACCTCCCGTCGATCCCGGGCGGCTTCGACGTCGCCGTGATCCACGACCCGCAGCCCATGGCCATCCCGTTCCTGCTCGGCGATGAGCGCTTCGACATCGCCAAGCACTGGATCTGGCGGTGCCACATCGACTGCGCCGACCCGCACCCCGAGGTTTGGGGCTTCGTCCGCCGCTTCCTGGATCCGTACGAAGCGATGGTGTTCACGATGAAGGAGTTCGTGCAGCCGGAGGTCCCCGGCGATCGGGTCCTCGTCTCGGCTCCCTCCATCGATCCCACGTCGCCCAAGAACTCGCACCTCGAGCCGGTCACCGTCTCGGACATCTGCCGCCAGTACCACATCGACACGAGGCGGCCGGTCATCGCGCAGGTCTCCCGCTTCGACCCGTGGAAGGACCCCTACGGGGTGATCAAGGCGTACAAGATCGTGAAGGAGCAGATCCCCGACGTTCAGCTCAACCTCGCCGGATCGCTCGCCCACGACGATCCTGAAGGCCTTCGCTTGTACGACGAGCTCCTCCGGGAACGCGAAGACGACATGGACATCTTCATCCTGTCCAACTTCCAGCAGGTCGGGAACACGACGGTGAACGCCTTCCAGCGCGCCGCCGACGTCGTCATCCAGAAGTCGATCCGCGAGGGCTTCGGGTTGACGGTCGCCGAGGCCGCATGGAAGAGCCGGCCCGTCATCGGGGGCCGAGCCGGCGGCATCACGCTGCAGATCCGCGACGGCGAGACCGGCTACCTCGTCGACTCCGTCGAGGAGGTAGCCGAACGCTCGCTCGAGCTCCTGCGGGACCCCGAGCGCGCCACCAAGATGGGTACGCTCGGCAAGGACCTCGTCCGCGACAGCTTCCTGACGACACGCGAGATAAGCGATTGGTTGCGTCTGTTCACCGAGATCGCCCGTCGCGACCCGGGGAGCGCCTGACGGCGAGCGCGGAACTCACGGTCTGCTCCCACCGGGGCCCGTTCGTTTACGAACGCTCGGGAGCCCAGCTCGAGCCGAGCCGTGGCGGCGGCGGCCTCATCGGTGCCGTCGCGCCCGTTCTGGCGGCGCACGGCGGAACGTGGATCACCGCCGCGATGTCGGATGGCGACCGCGAGCTCGCCCGCGAGCATCCACAGGGCCGGGACGAAGGCGGCTTCGTCGTCCGCATGCTCGATCTGCCCAAGGATGCCCATACGTCGCACTACGACGTCGTGTCCAACGAGTACCTGTGGTTCCTCTTCCACTACCTCTTCGACGTCCCCAGCACACCCGTCTTCGACGCGAGCTTCGACGAGGCGTGGGCGGATTACCGACACGTGAACGAGCTGTACGCCGACGCGGTGCTCACGTCGGGCCGATCGGACGCCGTACTGGTGCAGGACTACCACCTGATGCTCGTCGGGGCGCTGCTGAGGAAGAAGGGTCGCGTCCGTCGTCCTCTTCTTTACTTCCATCACACGCCGTGGTGCGACCCCGAGTACTTCTCCTTGCTTCCCGAGAACACCGCGCGCGAGCTCCTCGAGGCGATGCTCGCCTACGACGTCATAGGCTTCCACGCGCGGCGCTGGGCGGACGCCTTCGCCGCATGCTGCGCGCGGTTCCTGCCCCGCTCGAAAGTGACCTCCGACGCCGTCACGTGGGGGAAGCGCTCCGTCCGGATCGTCGTCGCGCCGGTGCCCCTGGACGTGCAGCACCTGAAGACGGAAGCCGCGGATCCGCGCACCCAGGAGTGGGTGGCGCGGCACGAAGAGCTCAGCGCCGGACGCAGCATCCTGCTCCGGGTGGATCGGATCGACCTCTCGAAGAACCCCCTCCGCGGGTTCCTCGCCTTCGAGGAGCTGCTCCAACGACGTCCGGAACTGGCTCGCGAGATAATCTTCCTCGCGCTGCTGTATCCGTCCCGGCTCAACGTCGAGACCTACCGGCGCTACTACACGGAGTGCCTCGGAGTCGTTCGACGCGTGAACGAGCGCTTCGAGCCGAAGCTGCGTGGGCGGGCCGGTCCTATCGAGCTTTCCTTCGAGGACCAGTACCACCGCTCCTTGGGAGCGATGCGGTGCTACGACGCGCTGCTCGTGAACCCGGTGTTCGATGGGTTGAACCTCGTCGCGAAGGAGGGTGCGTTCGTCAACGAGCGCTCGGGTGCGCTGATCCTTTCGCGCAACGCCGGCGTCTTCGAGGAGCTCGGTGGTTCGGCGATCGCCATCAACCCGTTCGATCTCTCAGCGACGGCCGCCGCGATCGAGCGGGCCGTCGAGATGCCGGGGGGAGAACGGGAACGCATGGCCCGAGCCCTTCGGCGAAAGGCGACGCGGTCCTCACCTTCGCGGTGGGTACGGACGCAGCTCAGCGCGGCCGGTTTGTAGCCCCGCCCGGCTTGCGTCCGACCGCCCAAGCTCCACGCTTCGTCAGCTTGAGCGGCGTTTCGATGCGCTGAGCCGCGTCCCTGGCCTCGTCGGTGGTGAAGAGCGGGAAATAATGCGCGTACAGGTAGCCGGCGACCGTTGAGGCGTCGGGGAGATCGAACATCGGCGCGTCCCAAACCGTGATGTGCGGGTCGACGAAGAACCTGTCCATCAGACCGGGGATGTCCTCGGAGGCGAAGCTCTCCTCGAACGCCTCCGCCGGCAACACATCGTGGAGCTCCGGACAGTCGGATCGGCTCGGGGCGCACACGGCGAACGTTCCACCCGGGACGAGCACACGACAGGCCTCGTCGACCACCGTGTACGGGTCTTCGAAGAAGTACAGGACGTACAACGCAACGACACCTGGGAACGACGCGTCGGCGAACGGGAGGCTCGAGGCGTCGCCGAGGATCCGTCGTCCGGGAGCCTCGCGGAGCTGCGCGATGGAACGGTCCAGCCCCACCCAGCCTCCCTCGAAGGTCCGTGCGAAGGGTCCCGGCCCGCAGCCGATGTCGAGCACCGGCGAGATGCGCTGCTCGTTGAACCACTGCGCGACGTCGTGCGGCGTATCGCGCGGCGGCCCGTACAGGGCGTAGGCCTCCTCGGACCAGAGGTCCGCGAGCGGCGGCCCGGCAGCGCTGCGGACGTCGGGGTCGTCGAAGTCCTTCCGGCAGGGGCGCCGGTTGCTCACGACCTCGTTGCCGCGAAGGCGGCGTGGGCGGCCTCTATCGTGCGCTCGATCTCCTCGGCGCCGTGCGCTGCCGACGGGAACCACGTTTCGAACGGTGACGGCGCGATGAGCACGCCACGTGCACGAAGCGCGGTGTGGAAGCGGGCGAACGCATCGCGGTCGGACCCGTCGACGTCGGCGAAGCTTCTCGGCGCTTCGGCTGTGAAGAAGACCGAGACGATGGGTCCGGCCCGGACTATCGCGGCGAGCGCGCCGGCGTCCTTCGCAGCCCTTCCCAAACCGTCGGCGAGATCCGCGGCGCTCGCCTCGAGCGAAGCGAAGAGCGACGCCGACAGCCGGCGCAGGACGCCCAGGCCCGCGGCCATCGCATGGGGATGGGCGGCGAAGGTGCCGGCCTGATAGACGGGCCCGGTGGGCGCCAGGAGCTCCATGATCTCGGCCCGGCCCCCGACGGCACCCACGGGCAGCCCTCCACCGAGCACCTTCCCGAGCATGGTCAGATCGGGGACGAAGCCCTGCGCGCCCTGGACTCCGCCCATCCCGACGCGGAATCCGGTGACCACTTCGTCGAACACGCTCAGAGCTCCGTGCTCGGTGCACAGCGCGAGCAGGGACGGCAAGAATCCCGGCTCGGGCGGCACGACACCCATGTTCGTCGCGATGGGCTCGACGAACACCGCTGCGATCTCATCGCCGCGCTCGGCGAACACCGAACGGAGGCCGTCGACGTCGTTGTACGGCAAGACGATGGTGTGCCTGACGCTGTCTGAGGGCACACCCTTCGTCCCGGGGATGCCGTAGGTGGCGACGCCGGATCCTGCCTTCGCCAGGAACGCATCGGAGTGTCCGTGGTAGCCGCCCTCGAACTTCACGAGCACGACGCGACCCGTTGCCGCCCGGGCGATGCGCGCCGCCGTCATGCCGGCTTCGGTGCCCGAAGCGAGGAACCGGACGCGCTCGATCGACGGCACGCTCTCCACGACCGTCTCGGCGAGCTCGACCTCGGCTTCCGTGGTCAGGCCGAAGGCGGCACCGAGCCGAGCGGCCTCCGCGATGTCACGGCCGACGGCCGCATGGCCGAGGATGATCGCACCGAAGCCTTGGATGTAGTCCACGTACCGGTGCCCGTCGGCATCGATGAGATAGGCGCCGTCTCCGGCGGCGGCGAAAACCGGCTCCCCGCCGACGGCGCCGAACGCGCGCGCAGGAGAGGACGCGCCGCCGGGGATCACGCGCTGGGCGCGCTCGAACCGCTCCGTCACAACTGCTCGGCGACCTCTTTGGCGAAGTACGTGATCACGAGGTCGGCGCCGGCGCGCCCGATCGCGGTCAGGTGCTCGAGCGCGATGCGGTCGCCGTCTATCCACCCTCGTTGCGCCGCCGCCTTCACCATCGAGTACTCACCCGACACGTTGTAGGCCGCCACCGGTACCGGCGACGCTTCGGCGACGCTGCGGATCACGTCCAGATAGGAGAGCGCCGGCTTCACCATCACGATGTCG
>JBOGXL010000345.1:0-5884 GCA_050694575.1 Actinomycetota bacterium
CTACCGCGGCACCCGTTGCGTGATCACGGAGCCTGTGCCTTTGTAGGCCAGAACTAGAATGTGTTCTACTTTTCGCCGTGACCGCGAGCTGGACGCTCGAGTTCCCCTATAGAAGGAGTCTCGGCCCGGTCGTGGGCGGTTTCTTCACCGGCCTGCGGGACGGCAAGGTCCTCGGCGTCCGGACGAAAGGGGGCCGGATCCTCTGTCCGCCCCTCGAGTACGACCCCGATACCGGCGATGCCGTCGAGGACGGCTTCGTCGAGGTCTCCGAGACCGGCACCGTGCGCAACTGGGCGTGGGTGAGCGAGCCGCTGCGCAAGCATCCGCTCGACCGTCCGTTCGCCTGGGCGCTGGTGCAGCTCGACGGAGCCGACACGTCGCTCCTCCACGCCGTCGACGCGCCGAGAGACAAGGTTGAGCGCGGCCTGCGCGTGAAGATCCGCTGGCGCGAAGAGCGCCAGGGCCACATCACCGACATCGAATGCTTCGAACCGCATGAGTGAAGAGTCCAAGACCGACGAGCGCGTCGCGTTCATGCAGCAGATGGTGAACCTGGACTACCGCATCGTCACGAGCCCGGTGCACCGCCGGTTCGACGAGCTCATGCGCGAAGGAAGGATCGTCGGGCACCGGTGTCCCAGCTGCAGCCGAGTGTACGTCCCGCCGAAGGGGTTCTGTCCGTTGTGCTCGGTCGTCACCCGTCCCGAGCACGAGGTCGAGGTGAAGGACACCGCCACCGTCACGTCCTTCACGGTCATCACGCCCATCCAGTACCAGGGTCAGAAGGAGAAGGAAGAGTACGTCCTCGCGAACCTGATCCTCGACGGCGCCGATTCATCGATCGGCCAGCAGCGCATCGAAGGCATCCCGCACAACGAGGTGCGCATGGGCATGCGTGTGAAGGCCGTGTGGGCAACACCCGACGAGCGCTCCGAGGATGGCGGCGGCATGCGCGGGTGGGGGCTCACGACGGCGGTGAACCACTGGGAGCCGTCCGGCGAGCCGGACGCCCCGCGCGAGGAATATCAGGAGCACATCCTGTGACGCCAGGGGGCCGGGGGTACTCCCCATGACGGACATCGCGATAGTCGGTTACGCGCAGAGCCCGCCGACCTTCGGCGTCCAGGAGACCGAGGCCCAGATGCTCTTCCCGGCGGTCAACGAAGCCCTCGAGCGCGCGAACCTCACCCGAGCCGACATCGGCTTCACGTGCTCGGCGAGCTGCGACTACCTGTCCGGGGCTCCCTTCGCGTTCGTGCAGAACCTCGAGGTCACCGGCGCTTGGCCCCCGATCTCCGAATCGCACGTCGAGATGGACGGTGCGTGGGCGCTGTACGAAGCGTGGGTCCGGCTTCACCACGGAGACATCGACACGGCGATCGTCTTCGCGTCCGGCATCACGTCGCGCTGCGACTGGCGCGAGGTGTCGGTGGTGCAGCTCGACCCCTACTACCTGATGCCGCTGTGGCCGGACAACGTCTCGCTGGCAGCGCTCCAAGCCAACGCGCTGATCGAGTCGGGCAAGGCGACGGAGCGTGACTTCGCCGAGGTGGTGGCTCGCGTCCGAGGCGGTGTGGCCGACGATCTGCTCAACGAGCCCCACGTCGTCGAGCCACTACGCGCGCACGACACGCCGACGATGTCGGACGGCGGCGCGGCCGTCGTTCTTGCCGTCGGAGATCGAGCGCGTGAGCTGTGCAAGCGTCCGGCGTGGATCGCCGGGATCGATCACCGCAGCGAGGCCCACTACCCCGGGGTGCGCGACCTGAGCGTCTCCGATGCCGCGCGGATCGCCGCCGAGCGATCCGGCGTCGGCAAAGGACCGATCGAGGTCGCAGAGCTGGCCGCGCAGTTCAGTCATGAAGAGCTGCTCCTCCGCGACGCGCTCGGACTGTCCGACGACGTCGCGATCAGCCCGTCGGGCGGGGCGCTGGCGGCCAACCCCGTCATCGCCACCGGCCTCGTCCGCATCGGTGAGGCGGCGAGCCAGATCATCGACGGCGGGCGCAAGCGTGTCCTCGGACACGCGTCGGCCGGGCCGTGCCTCCAGCAGAACCTCGTGTGCGTATTGGAAGGCGACTCATGAACCGGACGGCGGTCGTCGGTTGCGGCCAGACACATCACAAGAAGGTGCGCGACGACCTGTCCATGGCCGGCCTTCTGCGCGAGGCCGCCGTCCGGGCTCTCGAGGACGCCGAGATGGACTGGTCCGACATCGACGCGGTAGTCATCGGCAAGGCCCCCGATCCCTTCGAGGGTGTGATGATGCCCGAGGTTTACCTCGCCGACGCTCTGGGCTGCGTTGGCAAGCCGATCATGCGCGTGCACACGGCCGGAAGCGTCGGCGGTTCGACGGCCGTCGTCGCGTCCCACCTCGTCTCGTCGGGCGTGCGCGAACGTGTCCTAACGATCGGCTTCGAGAAGCAGTCCGAAGGCGACACGACGTGGGGACTCGGCGGTGGACGCAGCGGCAGCGTGGGCGCCGGTGGCTACTTCGCGCCGCACATGCGCGCGTACATCGACCGTGCGAACGCGCCCGACTACATCGGCCCGGCCGTCGCCGTGAAGGACAGGCTCAACGCGCTGAAGAATCCGTACGCGCATCTGAAGCTGCCCGACATCACCATCGAGCAGGTCATGGATTCGCCCTACGTGTGGGAGCCCGTGCGCCGGCTCGAGTCGTGCCCGACCTCTGACGGCGCCGCCGCGATGGTGCTCGCGAGCGAAGAGGTCGCGGACGCATCGCGAAAGCCGGTGGCATGGGTGCACGGGACGGCCGTCCGCTCCGAGCTCGGCCAGTTCCCGGGCCGCGATCCCGTGAACCCCAAGGGCGGACGGGACTGCGCCGCCGATGTTTACGCGCAGGCCCGTATCGCCGATCCGATCAACGACGTGGATGTGCTCGAATGCTACGTCCCGTTCTCGTGGTACGAGCCGATGTGGCTCGAGAACCTCGGTTACGCCGGCTTGGGCGAGGGCTGGAAGCTCATCGAGGCCGGAGAGACGAACTTCGGCGGCAAGCTGCCAACGAACGTCTCGGGTGGCGTGCTGTCGTCGAACCCGATAGGCGCGTCCGGGATGTTGCGCTTCCTCGAAGCAGCGCTCCAGGTGCGAGGGATGGCCGGCGAGCATCAGGTCGACGGCGCGAAGACGGCGGTGGGTCACGCGTACGGCGGCGCGGCGCAGTTCTTCGCGATGTGGGTCGTCCGGGACTACAAGCCCTAGCGATGCCCGAGTGTCTCGTCGAGCGGGACGGTCACACGCTGATCGTCACCATGAACCGTCCGGAGGCTCGCAACGCATTGTCCGGCGAGATGATGCGGATCATGTCCGAGGCGTGGGACGAGGTGAACGCCAACCCCGACATCCGTGTCGCGATCCTCACCGGGGCCGGCGGGCATTTCTGCGCGGGGGCCGATCTCAAAGGATTCGCGGCGAGCTCGCCCGGCGAGGGCATGACGGAAGGGCAACGCCGGGGCACGTTCGACCCGACCGTGCTCAAGCCGTTGCTCAAGGGGTTCCTGTTGGACAAGCCGCTGATCGCCGCCGTCGAGGGATACGCCGTGGCCGGCGGCACGGAGATCCTCCAGGGCACCGACATACGCGTAGCCGGTGAGAGCGCCCAGTTCGGAGTGGCCGAGGTGCGGTGGGGACTCTTCCCGTTGGGCGGCTCGACGGTGCGGTTGCGCCGCCAGATCCCGTACACGGTCGCCGCGGACATGCTCCTGACCGGACGGCGCATCACCGCGCAGGAAGCGCTGGACTTCGGGCTGATCGGTTACGTCGTGCCGGACGGCCATTCGCTCGACAAGGCGAAGGAGATCGCCGGTCTGATCGCGGCGAATGGTCCCGTCGCCGTGAAGAACATCCTCAGGACGCTGCGTGCGACGGAGTGTCTCCCCGAGGAAGAAGCCTTCAAGATCGAAGCGCCGCTCGGCGTCGAAACGTTCCTCACCGAGGACGCACGCGAGGGCCCGAAGGCGTTCGCCGAGAAGCGCAAGCCGGAGTTCAAGGGCCGCTGAGGGGCGAGCGGGCGCTCGGACTTAGCGCTGGTGCATTTTGCTCCAAGATTGTGAGAACCTGGTTGCTGGGCTAGCTCACACTCTGCTCCCAGAATCGGCAAAGCTGGGAGAACGGTGGTACGATTCAACCATGTCGAAGCCGCTGACGCCTCCGAACACGGCCGATCTTCTCGTGGCCCTGTTCGAGGGGGCTTCGGCTGAGGACTCCTCTGAGAAGCTTCAAGCCCTGATTCAGGCTGGACGGGCCGAGAAGGCGTATCGGCATTGGGACGTCATCTCACACATGCCGCCACCCGATGGCCTCACGCACAAGGAGTGGTGGCTAGGAATAAAGGTGGTCCGCCAAGGCGACCGCCGGGAGCTCCCCCTCAAAGACCCGGTCGGGTCCTTCTTCACATACGGGGTGCCGGATCTGGCGCTTGAGTTGCTCCACTACATCGACCAGCACGCTGGCGGCGAGGTTGCGATGGATGAGGCTGTCGTCGAGGACGACGCTGCGAAGTCCCAATACCTCGTCAACTCCCTGATGGAAGAGGCCATCCGATCTAGCCAACTCGAAGGTGCCGTCACTTCACGGGCAGAAGCGAAGGAGATGATTCGGTCGGGTAGACCCGCGCGGGATCGAAGCGAGCAGATGATCTTGAACAACTACCGAGCCCTGGAGTTCATGCGCGACGACGTCGGAGACGAGCTAAACCCGGATGTGGTCTTGAGGCTGCATCGCGTACTCACCGAGGGGACACTCGACGATCCAGACGCTGCCGGACGACTACAACGGCCGGGTGACGTTCGGGTGAAGGTCTGGCTTGCGGACACGGTGCTTCACGATCCTCCACCGGCCGAACAGCTTCCGGCGCGCCTTGAAGACATGTGTCGGTTCGCTAATGGCGAGACTGGACCCGAAGGGTTTCTCCATCCAGTACTGCGTGCTGTACTTCTCCACTTCTGGTTGGCGTACGACCATCCGTTTGAGGACGGCAATGGTCGGACGGCTCGGGCCCTCTTCTACTGGTCCATGCGAACGCAAGGCTATTGGGCAACCGAATATCTGTCGATCTCGAGAATCCTCCGAGAGCGGCCGTCAAAGTACCGGAAGTCCTTTCTGTATACGGAGACTGACGAACGAGACACGACGTACTTTCTGCTTGACCAGCTCGGCGTTATCAGGCGCGCCATTGATGAGTTCCATAGCTACATCCAGCGCAAGATCCGCGAGGTGCGAGCTTTCGATGGCGCCGTGCGCAACCTCGATGGACTGAACCATCGCCAATTGGCGCTCCTGCGTAAAGCTGCTCGGAGTCCGATCCAGCAGTACACGATCCGATCGCATCAAAAGAGTCATCGAACCAGTCATGAGTCCGCTCGTGGTGACCTAAACAGGCTGCGTCGATTGGGCTTTCTTGACCGACGGAAGGTCGGCAAGAAGTTCGTGTTTTACCCGGTGGCAGACTTGGCGCAGCGGCTCGCCGCTCCGCCTTCATAGCCTTCATCCGACTCAACTGGCCCTTCAGGCGTCGCTTGGGCTCGCAGTGGCGGCCGTGTCAACGACGCGGTTCCACAGCGTGCACGTCCGTAGCTGTTCCCGAGTTCGTTGCATGGCTACGCTCTGTTCGCGATGAGCGAACCGCACGCGAGTCGTCCGGACTCGCCCGATTGGCTCGGCGGCGACGAGCTCCTGCCGTGGTCGTGGGCGCAGGAGCGGCTCACCAACGAGCGCAACTACTGGCTGGTCTCCATCCGCCGGGACGGCTTCCCGCAGGCCCGGCCCCTGTGGGGCGTGTGGCAGGACAGGCTGCTCTTCCTCAGCGTCGGCCACGCCGGACTGCAGCGCGCCGCCAACCCTGAGGGTGCCGTCACCGTCC
>JBOGXL010000346.1:0-3360 GCA_050694575.1 Actinomycetota bacterium
CCGTCGGGTTCATCCGCAAGCTCCCGCACGGGCTCGTCGAAGCGTTCCAGTCGACGCTCGAGCAGGTCGCGAGAGCCGAGCTGCTCGTCCACGTCGTCGATGCTTCGCATCCGGATCCAGACGCGGACATCGCTGCGGTGGACGAGGTCCTCGCCGAGATCGGTGCGACAGAGGTCCCGCGGCTGCTCGCGTTGAACAAGATAGATCTCCTCGATGCCCCGGCCCGTGTGAGGATCGGCGAACGATTTCCGGAGGCTGTGTCGATCTCCGCCGAGATGGGTGAGGGTGTCGAGGAGCTGCTCGCCGCTATCGGGGCTCGGCTCGAGGCGCACTCGAAGGAAGTCGAGGCGGTTCTGCCCTATGCCGAAGGGACCCTGCTCGCCCGTCTGCACGATGCCGGTCGCGTCGTAACGGCGACGCACACCGAGCAGGGTGTGCGCGTGCGCGTGCGCGCCGGCACGGCCGAGCTGAACGTGCTCGAACCCTACTTGGTAGGGTTGCCTACTCGAGGTGGTACGGAACCGACGTAACTATCACGTCGGGCTCGGCCAGGAACAGCAGCTTCAGCTCGAAGGCGTTCTGGTTGTGCAGCGCCCGGAGGAACCACTTCTTGACGACGAACTCGGCCAGGACCAGCGTCACGATCGTGTTGCCGTCGTCGGTGATGGCGCGCACATAGTCGCGGACGGGTTCGCCCAGCCGCCTGTAGGGCGAGTCGAGGAGCTCCAGGGGGAGTCCGGTGTTCAGCTCGCCCCAGTCACGCAGGTGCCGGTGGCTCTCCTCCGGGTCGAGCGCGACGTGGACGGCGTGGACCTCGTCCGACGAGAGGGTCTTCGCGTACGCGACGGCGTGAAGCGTGGCGTTGTGGGCGGCCGGGACGAGGACCACGACGACGTGGCGGACGGGGAGCCCCCTGTCGAGCGGGGTCTGTTCCTCACTCTCGAGGTAGGCGACGTTCGTGACTATCACGTCCGGCGTGAAGAGCAGCGCAACCTTGATGAGGAGGCCGGTGCGCGTCCCGAGGTTCAGGAGTCGGCCGCTGCGAACGCGCTCGGACACGATCACGCTGATGAAGCCCGGCGCGGGGATCCGTTGCCGCATCCGCTCGATGTAGGACCGTATCGACGTGGTGAGCAGGCCAGAAGTCGGGATGATCTCCAACGTGGGAGCGGTGGCGAGAAGGCCGATCATCCGCGTCCACTGCGCCTCGAGACTCTTCGGGTCGCCGCGCTCGGCGAAGTGCACGGCATGGAAGTCCTCCGTGCGGATGCGTTCGGCGTACCAGAAGGCCCGGGCCTCCTCGATGCTGGGGCTGCCGACGAGAAGGATGACGTGGTTCTGCCCGTGCTCGTGCGGGCGCCGCTCCGGCAGGCGGAGCTGCCGTCCGACCTCTCGGTAGTGCGAGCTCACGCGGTTGAGCGTCCAGACGACTACCGGGATGGCCGCGACCACGATGTAGGCGCCGTGCGTGAACTTCGTCGCCAGAACGATGCACAGCACGAGGAACGTCGTGAATGCACCGAGGCCGTTGATGAACGCGTACCGGCGCCACCGAGGTTCCTCCGTCCGGCGACGGCGCCAGTGCTGGACCATGCCGGACTGGGAGAGCGTGAAGCTGGTGAACACGCCGACCACGTAGAGGTTGATGATCCGGCTCAGCTCGGCCTGGTAGATGACCACCATGAGGGCCGCCAGGGCGCCGAGCGCCACGATGCCGTTGGAGAAGGCGAGTCGGTCACCGCGGTTCATGAACTGCCGAGGGGCGTAGCGGTCCCGTGCGAGGAAGTTCGCCAGGCGCGGGAAGTCCGAGTAGCTCGTATTCGCAGCGAGGAACAGGATCAGGAAGGTCGCGAGCTGGATGGCGAAGAACAGCGGGCTGCCCTCACCGAACACCGCCAGCGCGATGAGCGCGACTACCGTGCGTCGCGGCTCGTGGGACGGTCCCGTGACGTCGTACAGACGGGCCAGGACCGTGATGCCGACGAACAGGAAACCCAACAGGACGCCCATAACGACGAGCGTGATGGCGGCGTTCCGCGCGACCGGCTTGCGGAAAGCCTGCACGCCGTCGGACACCGCCTCGACCCCCGTCAGCGCTGTGCTCCCGTGCGAGTACGCGCGGAGCAGCAGGAAGAGTGTGACCCCGCCTTGGGTGACGATGCTCGTCTCCGTCGGCTCCGGGCGGTGGCCCCCCGCGTACCGGAGGAGTCCGACGACCACGAGTGAGCCGATCAGCACGATGTAGGCGTACGTCGGCACGGCGAAGATCGCACCGGACTCTCGCACGCCGCGCAGGTTGAGCAGCGTGATGACGACGATGACGCCGACGGCGATGAGGACCCTGTAACGGTTGAGATCCGGGATGAGCGAAACGATGGCGTCCGTACCAGCCGTGATCGAGACGGCCACGGTGAGGACGTAGTCGATCAACAGGGCCGAGGCCGCGACCAGCCCCGGATACTTCCCGAGGTTCTTCGACGCGACGATGTACGCGCTTGCACCGTTCGGGTAGGCGTAGATGGTCTGGCGGTACGAGAAGATGACGATCCCGAGCACGGCGGTGATGGCCAGAGAGATGGGGACCGAGTATGCGAGCGCCGTCGTCCCGGCCGTGATGAGGACGACGAGCATCTCTTCCGTGGCGTACGCCGACGACGACAGCGCGTCCGAGGCGAACACGGCCAAGCCGACCTTCTTGGTCAGCCGCTCGTGCTCGAGGCCTTCGGTCGCCTTCGGGCGGCCTACAAGGAAGGACTTGAGGACATCGGTCGGTCGTGCCATCGACGGAGCAGCGTACTCCTTGGACGCGGCGGCGGTACCGGTTTCGAGAAGCCCTCACGGGCTCATGGGTGACTAGGCTACTGCCGTGAAGCAGCTCGTCCTGCTCATCAGACACGCGACCGCCGAGTACAAGCCCGGCCGACTCTACGGGTGGACGCCGGGGGTCCACCTGAGCGCGCACGGCCGCGACGAAGCGAAGCGTCTCGCCGAGCGCCTCGAGCCGGTCCGGCTCAACGCTCTGTACTCGTCACCTCTGGAGCGATGCGTCGAGACCGCCGAGGCGATAGCCGACGGTCGGCGGGTCGACATAAGCATCGAAGAGCGGCTCGGGGAGGTGCGATACGGATCGTGGCAGGGTCGGACCTTCCGTTCGCTGGTGAAGACGCCGCTGTGGCGTGTCGTTCAACTCGCTCCGTCCCAAGCGACCTTTCCCGGCGGGGAGAGCCTCCTGCAGCTTCAGCGACGAGGCGTCGAGGCGATAGAGGAGATCCGTGGACGCCACCGCCGGGCCGTCATCGGCATCGTCTCCCACGCCGACATGATCAAGGCGATGCTCGCCCACTACCTCGGCCTCCACCT
>JBOGXL010000347.1:0-2066 GCA_050694575.1 Actinomycetota bacterium
CGGCGGCCACACGTCGTGCGACGTGACGACGGTTTGGCGACTGGACGAAGGCCTCGCCGTCGTCCGTAACCCGGTGCCGGTCCCGGCCCCCCGGCCTCTGCCGACCGCCGGAACCCTGGACGCCGACCCGTGGGGGGTTCGGATCCGTGTCGGACCGGCCGATCCTCCGGCGTGGAGATGGAGGTGCGATGTTCCCGCCGAAGCCGGCACGCTCATGTTGCGCGGCCGTCAGCCGGGCGATCGTGTGCGGACCATGGCGGGATCGAAGAAGGTGCAGGACGTGCTCGTCGATGCGAAGGTGCCGCGTCCGTTGCGTGATCTCGTCCCGCTCGTCGCGACGTCGTCCGCGCCCCTCGCTGTGGTCGGACTCACCGCGCCGCCGGACCGGGCCTCGCGGAGGAGCGACGCGTTATCGGTGATCGATGTCGAACCGGCCGACCCAACGTGGTCCAGGCGCTCACTGTGGACGCGCGCGAGCGGTTAGACACCCTCGACGACGTGCCCGCTCCCTACCGGAGCGAGCTCGGCGACATAGTCGTCGGGACGTCGGATATCCAGGACAAGGTCGCCGAGCTCGGCGAGTCGATCACACGCGACTACGAAGGGATGGAGCCCATCCTCGTGGGCATCCTCAAAGGGGCGTCGCTCTTCCTCGCCGATCTGGCTCGCCACATCCGGCTCGGCCTCCGCTTCGACTTCATGGCGGTGTCGAGCTATGGGTCGGCGACGAAGACCTCGGGGATCGTCCGGATCCTCAAGGACCTCGACCACGAGATCGAGGGGCAGCACGTGATAGTCGTCGAGGACATCATCGACTCCGGTCTGACCCTGAACTATCTGCTCCGATACCTGCGGGCGAGGCGCCCGGCTTCCCTCGAGGTGTGTGCGTTGTTCTCGAAGGAAGGGCGGCAGCGAGTGCCGATCCCCATCCGGTACGAGGGCTTCCGGATCGGCCCGGAGTTCGTCGTGGGCTACGGCCTGGACTTCCAGGAGCGGTTCCGCAACCTGGGCTTTCTAGCCGTTCTCATCGACCATCCGGAGACGCGAGCCGCGCAGAAGCCCTAGGGTCGTGGCGAGCGCCGGGTCTCTTCGGGCCGGGTACGCTTGATGCCCGATGAAGCGCCCCCCGACTCCAGGCGGCATGCGTCGCCGTCTCAGCCGCAACGCCCTGATCTACGCCCTTCTCGCGCTGGGCGCCATCTGGCTCGTCGGCAGCCTCCTCGGCCGGGGTCCGCAGCCCACGAAGCTGCGCTTCGACCAGTTCATCGACAAGGTGGAGGCCGAGGAGGTCGCCACCGCCGAGATGTTCCTCCGGGACCAGCGGATCCAGGGCGAGCTCACCAACGGCAGCGACTACGCCACGACGTTCGCCGGCGACGGCGACGAGCTCTCCCAGCGCCTCGTCCGCAACGACGTGAAGGTCACACCCGATCCCCAGGGCCAGTCTCTCTTCGTCACCTTCCTGACCAGCGTCCTGCCTCTGCTCCTTCTCTTCGGCTTCTTCTTCCTGGTGATGAACCAGGCCGGCGGAGGGGGTTCCCGGGTCATGTCCTTCGGACGCGCCAAGCCGCGCATCGTCACCAAGGAGATGCCGAAGATCGGCTTCGATGACGTCGCAGGTCTGGACGAAGCCGTCGAGGAGATCGTCGAGATCAAGGAGTACCTCGCCAACCCGTCTCGGTTCCAGGCCATGGGCGCGAAGATCCCCAAGGGCGTGTTGCTGTTCGGCCCCCCGGGCACGGGCAAGACGCTTCTCGCGCGGGCCGTCGCCGGCGAGGCCGGCGTTCCGTTCTTCTCGATCTCGGGCTCGGACTTCGTCGAGATGTTCGTCGGTGTCGGCGCCGCCCGCGTCCGCGACCTCTTCGAGCAGGCCAAGACGAGCGCGCCGGCCATCGTGTTCGTGGACGAGATCGACGCCGTCGGGCGTCACCGCGGTGCCGGTCTGGGCGGCGGTCACGACGAGCGCGAGCAGACGCTCAACCAGCTGCTCGTCGAGATGGACGGGTTCGACGTGAAGACCGGCGTCGTGCTCATCGCCGCGACGAACCGTCCGGACATCCTCGACC
>JBOGXL010000348.1:0-2995 GCA_050694575.1 Actinomycetota bacterium
CGTTCGTCGTGTCGGCACCCGACATCCCGGCCGACGTGTTCGTCGCCAAGGCCGACGGCTCGGGCGAGCGACGGCTGACCGATCTGAATCGCGAGCTTCTGGACGAGGTCAAGCTGCACACCGCCGAGCCGCGAACGTTCACCGCTCCGGACGGACGCGACGTCCACGGCTGGCTCGTCCGGGGAGACGGAAAGGGCCCCCGTCCGCTGCTGCTCGACGTTCACGGTGGGCCGCACAACGCGTGGAACCCGGCCTTCCTGCCGTCGGCGCACATCTACCAGGAGATCCTGGCCGCCCAAGGATGGAGCACGCTGTTGCTCAACCCGCGCGGCTCCGACGGCTACGGCGAGGATTTCTTCACGGCCGTGCGCGGGAGCTGGGGCCTGGCCGACGAGCACGACTTCCTGTCGGCCGTCGACGCGCTCGTGGACGAAGGTCTGGCCGATCCCCAGCGGATGGCCGTCTGCGGCTACAGCTACGGCGGATACATGGCGAACTGGCTGACGGCGCGCACCGACCGTTTCTCCGCCGCCGTGGCCGGCGGCTGCGTCTCCAACGAGGTGAGCATGTACGGGTCTTCGGACCTCGGGTACTGGATCGGCGCGCACGAGATGGGGGCCGAGCTCCACGAAGCTCGCGAGAGGTACGCGGAGGTGTCACCGATCAGCTACGTCGAGAACGTGAGCGCTCCGACGCTGCTCCTGCATGGCGAGCGAGACGACCGCTGCCCCGTCGGGCAGGCCGAGGAGTGGTTCGTCGCCCTGCGGCGTCGCGGCATCGAGGTCGAGCTCGTGCGGTACCCCGGCGCCAGCCACCTGTTCATCCTCAACGGCCGTCCCTCGCATCGCCTGGACTACAGCCGGCGGATCGCCGAGTGGGTCACTCGGCACGTCGGCGCGAACCATCGGTCACCGGGAGCGCCTAGGGGCGCATCCTAAAACTACGAGCCCTTCCGAACGGCCTTGAGCTCCAGGCCGCCCATCGAGATGGTCACCGAATCGCCGCTCCACTTGATCTCGGCGTCGAGATCCAGCCTGTAAAGATCGGTCGGCGTAGACGCGTAGAGCTCGCCCTCGGGGACTCCCGGAGCCGAGCCGACGAGTGAGTCTCCTGCGCGACGGATCGACAGCGTGAGCTCTGGACCCACGGCGTAGTCGCCGGCCATCTCGTCCAGCCTCGCGGCGTCGAGGTCGATCGCGGACCGCTCGCGCAGGTAGTCGGGCCACCCGAACACCTCGGCGACGGCGGCCAGCAGCTCGCCGCACAACGCACCCCCCGCGTCGCCGTTGGTCATCACGACGGCGGCACGGCCGTGCGGGACCGACCCGGCCAAGTCGCAGCGGAACCCGGCGTTGGCGCCGCCGTGGCTGAACCAAGAACCGTCCAGGCCCCAACCCAGGCCCGCGCGATCGTTGGTCTGCGGGACGAGCATCTTGTCGCGCCCGGCTTCGTCGAGCACGCGTCCGGGACGGATCATCTCGCCGGCCACGCCGATGAGCTCGTGCGGAGGCGTCCACAGCCCCGCGGCGGCCTGCTCGGGATGGATGCGCCAGCCGCCGGCAAGGGGTTGCCCGTTGTCGTCGTGGCCTATCGCCGCTTGCGGATGCAGCCGGGGAGGCAGCGGCTGCTCGTACGTGCTTTGATCCATCCCCAAGGGCGCAAGGACGGTGCGCCTCATCAACCCCGCGAACGGTTCCTCGGACGCCTCGGTGAGGAGAAGCTGGAGCACGGTGAATCCTCCCCCCGAGTACTGGTAGGTCTCCCCGGGGGGGAGCACGACACGCACGGCGTCGCTGTTGGACGGAGGTGCACCGTCCAGGATCTGGCCGATGGACGGGATATCGGCGCCGAGGGCGTATCCGGGGAAGCCGTGAACGCTCAAGCCCGCGGAGTGCGACAGGATCCGGCGCACCGTCACACCGTCGCCGTCGGGCAGCTGCCACGTTCGGAGATAGGTGTTCACGTCGCGGTCGATGTCGATGACGCCGTCGGCCGCCAGCCGTCCGACGGCCATCGCGGTGACGGGCTTGGAGATCGAAGCCGCCTGGAACAGCGTCCCGGGTGTTGCGCCCCACGCTCGCGAAGACACCGATCCGCCGTCCTCGAGTACGGCCAGACCGACCGCGGGCACGCGGAGCTGCGTCATGCGGTCGGCGAGTGTGTTCCGGATCACGGGACGGCCGACTACGGACACGCGCGTCCGGAGAGCCCGAGCCACCTGCTCGAATCTGCTCACCGCTGGACGATACGACCTCGCCGTCGGCAAGGCCATGTCGTCGCAGTAAGGGCGGTCCGGTGCATGATGTGCGCCGACACAGCGTCGACGACGGGAGCTAATGCATGAAGGTCTTCATCCTCTCGGACATGGAGGGCGTGTCCGGCATCGTGAAGTGGGAGCAGGTCACCGGCGGCGAGAAGCTGTACGAAGAGGGGCGCGTCCTCTACACCGAAGAGATCAACGCGGCCGTGCGCGGCGCCCGCCGGGCCGGGGCCACCGAGATCGTCGTGATGGACTGTCACGGCGCCGGCAAGGGTTGGACTTTCAACTCGCTCATCCCCGAACGACTCGACCCCGACTGCGAGTGGGTCGTCCAGCACTCGTGGACGGAGTACACCGAGATCCTCGAGAACGGTTGCGACGCCGCCCTGTGCGTTGCGATGCACGCCATGGCGGGCACGCCGGACGGCGGACTCTGCCACACGGTCTCCGGAACGCAATGGCACAACCTGTGGTTCAACGCAACCCTCGTCGGCGAGACGGGGATCAACGCCGCGCTCTGCGGTCACTGGAACTGCCCGGTGGTCCTTGTGACCGGCGACGAAGCGGTGTGCCGCGAGTCGACCCAGCTCCTCGGGGACGGTCTGACCACGGTCGCGGTGAAGCGCAGCTTCGGCCGGTACAGCGCCCTCAACGTCCACCCGACGAAGGCGCGCAGCATGATCGAGGAGGGCGCCGAGCGTGCGCTGTCGGACCTGGGGAAGGTGAAGCCCTACG
>JBOGXL010000349.1:0-2283 GCA_050694575.1 Actinomycetota bacterium
GTGCGCGACTCGTCGAGCTCGACGTCCGGCCGGCGGCGTGGGAGAGCGTCTTCCGGAGCGCCGCAGCGCGTCCGCTGGAGACCTCGGGTCGCGCGGAGTAGGACGGACCTCACGCCGAGCCTCGGTCGACCCGACATGCTGCGACTGGTGTCCGCGGCTCGCGTCGCGCGCCTGGCAACCGTCAACGAGAAGGGACGACCTCACCAAGTCCCCATAACCTTCGCGCTCGGAGACGACGTCGTCTACACGGCCGTGGACGCCAAGCCCAAGCGTTCCCGCGATCTCGAGCGGCTGCGCAACATCGTGTCGTCGCCGCACGTGAGCGTCCTCATCGATCACTACTCCGATGACTGGTCGGGTCTGTGGTGGTGCCGCCTGGACGGGCGAGCTCGGGCCGAGCCGGC
Organism: Actinomycetota bacterium; assembly: GCA_050694575.1. Taxonomy (GTDB): domain Bacteria; phylum Actinomycetota; class JAICYB01; order JAICYB01; family JAICYB01; genus JBOGXL01. The sequence continues at coordinate 405 of JBOGXL010000349.1, forward strand.
GGGACCCGCGTTCGATGCGGGCATCGCCGCTCTTCAGGAGAAGTACGTGCAGTATCGTGAAGCGCCCCCGGACGGGCCCCTCATCGTGATCGACGTGGCGCGCTGGACGGGGTGGACGGCCGCCGATCTACAGGAAGGGGACGCATGACCTTGCCCGAGCTCATCCCGTTGGAAATCTTGCTCGGCAACCCCGAGAAGATGAGCCCGCAGATCTCGCCGGACGGCAAACGCCTCGGCTACATCGCACCGGTCGACGGCGTGCTCAACGTCTGGGTCGGATCGGTCCGTGGAACGGACTTCGCCCCCGTCACCAAGGACACGGACCGGGGGATCCACTCGTACGTGTGGGCGCACGACAACAGACACCTTCTCTACATCCAGGACTCGGGCGGCGACGAGAACTTCAGGCTGCACACCGTGGACCTCGACAGCGGGGAGATCGTCGACAGGACGCCGTTCGTGGGAGTGCAGGCCCGAGTGATCGCCTCTCGGAAGCGGTTCCCCAGCGACGTGCTCGTCGGGCTCAACCGCGACAACCCCCAGCTCCACGACATCTACCGCCTCGATCTGGCATCGGGCGAGCTGCGCAAGGTCGTCGACAACCCGGGCTTCGTCGCCTGGCTGGTCGACGCCGACCTGAAGGTGCGCGGAGCCGCAGCACAACAGCCCGATGGTGGTGTCGCGATCCTCGTCCGGGATACGGAGGACGCGGAGTGGCGTCCCCTGCTCGAGGTCGCGTCCGACGATGCATTGACGACCGGACCGATCGGCTTCACCAACGACGGTGCGTCGATGTACCTCCAGAGCTCGGTCGACGCGAACACCGCGCGTCTCGTGAAGATCGACATGGCTTCCGGAGCGGTCGAGGTCCTCGCCTCCGATCCCACGTACGACCTGGTCGACGTCCTCATCCATCCCGACACTCGGGAGCCCCAGATGGCCGCGTTCCTCAAGGAGCGGGTGGAGTGGGTCGTCCTGGATCCATCCATCCGGGAGGACGTGGAGGCCATACGTCGCGTGCATGCCGGCGACTTCGGGATCAGCGATCGCGACCACGCGGACCGCACGTGGATCGTCGGCTTCGACGACGACGACGGTCCCTTGAAGTACTTCGCCTTCGACCGGGAGTCGAAAGAGGCCACCTTCCTGTTCGATCATCGTCCGGCGCTGAACGCCTACGACCTCGCTCCGATGGAGCCGGTCGGCTTCAAGGCGCGCGACGGGCTCGAGCTCAACGGGTACCTCTCCTTCCCGGTGGGCGTCGAACGCAGCGGATTGCCCACGGTGATCAACGTCCACGGCGGCCCCTGGCACCGCGACAGCTGGGGCTTCGACCCAGAGGCGCAGTGGATGGCCAACCGCGGCTACCTGTGCGTCCAGGTGAACTTCCGGGGATCGACCGGCTACGGCAAGGACTTCGTCAACGCCGGAGACCGCGAATGGGGCGGCAAGATGCAGGACGACGTCACGGACACCGTCCGCTGGGTGATCGACCAGGGCTACGCCGATCCGGAGCGGATCTGCATCTACGGCGGCTCGTACGGCGGCTACGCCACCCTCGCCGGCGCGACGTTCACACCCGAGCTCTACCGCTGCGCTGTGTCGATAGTCGGGCCGTCCAATCTCAAGACGTGGATCGAGACCGTCCCGCCCTACCGGGCGCCGATGATCGCGTTGCTGCACAAACGGGTTGGGAACCCCGAGACCGACGAGGAGTTCCTGTGGTCACGGTCCCCGCTGTCGCGCGTCGAAGACATCAGCATCCCGATGATCATCGCGCACGGCGCCAACGACCCTCGCGTGAAGCTCTCGGAGACCGAGCAGATCGTCGCGGCGATGAAGGAGAAGGGGATCGACCACGAGCTCATGGTGTTCGACG
>JBOGXL010000350.1:0-2928 GCA_050694575.1 Actinomycetota bacterium
CACCCCAGGCCATCAGCGCCCCGCCGATGACGCCGGGGATGACCAGGAACGTCAGCGCGACGCGCGGGCTCGACGCGTCGGAGATCGCGCCGAAGATGATGCCGCCGGCGAAGCCGCCGTACAGCGCAATGTAGATGCCGAGGAGCGCGAAGGCCAGCGACCGGATCTGTGGGGGCGCGACGGCGGCGACGATCAGACGCAGCGGCGCCGTCGCGGCGCCGACGCCGACGAGCGACACGGTGAGGACGGCGACGACGAGCCATAAAGCGGGCAGCCAGAGCGCGGCGGCCGTCACGACGCTGTAGAGCGCGATCGACGCTCCGATGAGGAAGACCGGCCACGCCGGATCGCGCCGGAACAGGCGGTCCCCGATGATGCCGCCTGCGACGAGACCGAGCGTCGTGCCCAGGCCCTGGATCGAGAAGATCGCTCCGCGGCCGAGCTCGCCTACGGCCCACTGCTCCTCGAGGTACAGGCTGAGCAAGGCCGGGGCAGCGATGAGGCCGAAGCCGAGCATGCCGATGCCGACGTAGAGATACCGCAGCGTCCGGATCTGGTTGAGGCGCCGGACGGCCGTCCCGAGCGGGATCTTCAGAGCTTGGGTCTCGCGTTCGGAGTCGGCTGCCCCGAGGCTCCGGCGCTCGTGCGCGCCGCGCGCCGGCTCGCGCAGACGCAGGGCGAACAGACCCGCGATGACGCTGGGGATGGCGAGGATGACGAACGCCCAGCGCCAGCCGGCATCGCCGCCGGCGGCGAACGCTATCCCGCCGGCGAGGAGGGGGCCGAAGATCACAGCGGCGGCGTTCGCCGACTGGTGGACGCCGTAAACGCGGGCGCGTGCATCGGCGGGGTAGTAGTCGGCCAGCAAGCTCGAGTGGACCGGATCGACGGCGGCCTTGCCGATCCCGGACAGCAGCCGCGTGATCACGAGCTGTCCGGTGTTGCGGACGAGGCCCGTCGCGAAGACTATCCCGGCCCAGAACAAGGCCGTGAGTCCGGCGATCTTCGTCCGGAACGACCTACGGTCGCCGAGGACGGCGAACGGGACCGCGCACGTGACGATGATGACCGCGCCGATCCCGCTTATCGCGCCGATCATGGTGTCCGAAAGGGAGAAGGCATCCCGGATGTTCGGAGCCAGAGTGATGAGCGCGATGCGATCGAGCTCGTCCACGGCGTTGAGCGCGAAGAGCACGGCCAGCGGTCCTCCGCCCCAGCGCGCCAGGATCTGACGGAGCTTCGGTCCTTCGGCCCCCGTATCGCTCAAGCCCGGGATGACCGTCAGTGCTTCTTCGGCCAGGGCTGTGGCTTGCTCTTCGCTGCCGATGATCCCCGCCGCGAGTTGGCCGAGGTTGTCGTCGCTCGCCCGCTTGGCGGTGCGCGCCATCAGTAATACGCGGGGAAGGCCTTGATTATCTGGCGGTAGCGGCGTTCCTCGTAGCCGTCGCCAGGCTCGGCATGCCACTGGACGACGGTGATGTCGTTGGGCGCGTCCCACTTCTGGGGGCCGAAGGTCAGGCAGTTGAACCGCACGATCGTGCAGTACGCGCCCGTCTGCCCCATCGACGCTCCCCACTTGGGACGTGTGAGATCCACACCGACCCTGTCCGCCGCTTGCTTGAAGAGCAGGACCTGCTCGCCGGTTCCCCTGAAGAGCGCGCGTTGCGTGTTGGCGGTGTCCTCGCTGGACTCACCGTTGTTGTCGTAGCTCTCCTTGTACGTACGCAGGTAGACCTGGTCGGCGTACTTCGCGTAGGGATGGTTCTTGGCGAGCTCCAGCGCGTCCTTCGTGCGGAACCCCGCGATGTCGACGGCGCTCACGCACTTCGTTCGGTCCCACGACGCCGCCGAGTACGCCGTCGTCACGAAGTCGAAGCAGCCGAAGTAGTGGTCGGAGTCGGTGTACTCCGGGAAGTAGGACTGCTTCTCGGCCTGCTGCTGGAACTGCGACTTGAAGATCAGGTTCATCGGCATGAGGACGAAGTTGATGCCCTCCTGCTGGAACTGGACGACCACCTGGTTGATCTGCGCGACGGCCTGCTCGTCATCCGACGACAGCGCCACGACGCGTTTCGGCGTGAACCCCTGTTTCCGGAGCTCCGTGAGCATCCCGTTGCGGACCGACGGTCCGACGTTCGGGATGTCGTGATAGACGACGCCTATAGTGTGCGACTTCTTCAGCGTGTTCGACTCGGCGAGCCACCGGATGTGGTTGCGATGCATACGGTCCTTCGTCATGAGCATGTTCCACAGGTACGGCGCCGCCTGGCGGTACCACCCTTCCGGCTCGGGCTCGGGGTTGATGAACGGCGTCTTCCCGTCCTTGGCGACGCAGAGCTGGGCGACGGAGTCGTAGCCGCCGGGCGTGAACACCGCGAAGACCTTGTGGTCGTTGATCATGGCTCGGCACTTGGCGAGCATGTCGTCGACGGAAAGGACGTCGAAGATCTCCTTCACGAAGGTGATCTTCCGGCAGCCCATCTTCAGCCGGTTCAGCTCGTTCACCCACGCCGTGATGATCTTGTCCCAATCGCCGGCGAGCCCCACGTCGAAGCCGGCGGCGCGGAGCTCGTTGAGGTTGGGGATGAGCCAGCCGAGCTTGATCTCCTTGTCGGTGACGCCGCGGTCGGTCGCGGTGAGCTTCGCGTCCGTGCAATTCCACGGCGACGTGAAGGACGCGAGCTGTTCGCGCAGGAGCTGGTCGTAGGACTTCCCGGCGGCCGACGGCTGCGCGGCGGCGACGCTGCCGGGCGAGCCCGCCGGCGATGTGGAGCTTCCGGCCGCGGTCGATCCCCGCGCGGCAACGGCACCTGTGCTCGTCGATCCTTCGACGCTTCCCGCGCCGGAGCTCGATCCGTCGAGGACGCCGCTCACGCCGGTGTTCGCACCGGCATCCGTTGCGAGTTGTCCGGCTTGGTCGCGTCCTAT
>JBOGXL010000351.1:0-2578 GCA_050694575.1 Actinomycetota bacterium
GATCAGGAGTCGCTACGCAAAGGCGTCGGGCACTTCCCCGACTGTAACGACGGGAGCTCGAGCGAATGCCTCAGTGACACGAGATATCCGGGGGAGTCGGGCAACGTGGCGCTGTCCGGGCACCGGACGACGTACGGCGCGCCGTTCTTCCGGCTCAACGAGGTCGCGAAGGGCGACACGATCGACATCGTCTCCGGCCGCGCCCGCTATCGGTACCGCGTGCGCGAGCAGAAGATCGTCGATCCGGTAACCGGGTTCTCGACCGTCGAGCAGCACGGCCGCGACGAGCTGACGTTGACGACGTGTAACCCGCGCTTCTCTGCTGCGCAGCGCCTCATCATCCACGCCGACTACGAGGGGGCGTCCCTCGTCTCGGCGGCGCCGCGACCCAGGCGTGCGACGCCGACTCCGAAATCCGAGCCCCAGGCCGTCGTCGCGCCGGACGTGCTCATGCTCGCGAGCATCGCGCTGGCGAGCGCGCTCGGTGCTCTGGGCCTGTCGAAGCGCTACCGGAACGTCGCCGCCTACATCACCCTGGGGATTGCGGGTGCCGCCGGCCTATGGGTCGGAGTCTTCCCGCGCGTGCTGGCGCTGATGCCGGCCAACTATTAGCCCACCGGCACCCGACGTCTCTTTAATGTCGGCCGTTTGATCGCTGCGGTTATCCGCCCGACGCTGGCCGGTCCCGGCTACGGGAGGCGCGTCTGAGTCGGATCGAGCCCGTTGATCTTCGCCAGCCAGAAGAAGTACACGGCTATCCCGGCGAGCAGGACGGCTCCGGCCGGCCGCAGAAACCTCGCGACTCGGTAAAGCGCGCGCTTGCCCACGAGCCACCACATGAGCGCGGTGAGCATGGCGGCGTGTCCGACGCCCAGGGCGAACATCACCGCCGCGCTGTAGAGGGGGTTCCCGAACGTCGCGGCGGACGCTGCGATGCCGAGCACGATCGCCGAACAGGCGGGGCAGTTAACGAATCCGCCAGGGATGCCGGCGAAGAACGCACCGAGGAGGGTCGGGCTTCTTCGCGCCGGGAGCTCGCACGCCGAGCAGAACGCGGACGGACGGGTCAAGACGAAGGCGGCGATGCCCACGAGGACGACGCCGAGCACGAGGTACCCGATGCCCGAGTAGGGCCGCAGGAACGAGTTCGTGACCTCGTCCACCTGTCCGGCCACGACGCCCACACCCGTGTAGACGACGACCATCCCGGCGCCGAAGGCCGCCGTCATGCGAACGCCCGCGCCTTTCGCTCCGAGCTCGCCGGTTGAGCCGAGGGCGACTACGGTCCCGAGCATCGGGAGCGCCAGCGGGTTCAACGCCAGCAAGACGCCGGCGAACAGCCCCGTCGGGATGCCCAGCCACCACACGTCGGCGATGAGCTGCTCGAACGCAACCATGCGGCCGAATCCTACACGCCGTCGTAGACGGGTTCAGGGCGGAGTGCCCCAGGCTATTCGGCGCCTTCGGCCTGGCTGATGCAGTGCGGCCCCGCCGGGGGCTGGTTAATCGTGTCGGTCCCGAGCGGCGGCTGCGCGGTCGGGGCTGAGGTGTCGACGACGACCTGGCCGTCGGAGATGTCGAACGGGAAGCGCCAGAGTCCCGCCGGTGCCGGTCCGGCTCGGCGCTCGCCCGCGTAGTTGTACTGCGATCCGTGGCACGGGCACTCGAACCACTCGGAGGTGGGACAGAACGGGACACGGCAACCGAGGTGGGCGCACTTCTGGTAGAGGGTCATGATCCCCTCTTTCGTGACGCCGGCCTTGACGTACTGGTTGTTCTCATCGTCTGCGTGCGCGTACCTGACGATGTAGAAGCGCCCTGTCGGGTTGTAGTACCTGCCGTCGAGGTCGATCGTCTTGAGGATGTCGGAGAGCTTGCCGGCATTGACCTTTCCGCCGAACCCCGCCGACGTGTTCGGCCACAGCATGGCCACCGACGTGCCACCGAAGGCGACACCGAAGACCGACATAGCCAGCAACCACGCGCGGTTGAGGAAGATCCGGCGGTTCACCTGCACCTCGGGCGTATCCGGCACGGGTGCCGCGACGGTTGGAGGTGGGGGCCCAGGCTCCGATGGCGCCCGCGAGCGGATGATCCGCCGCCCCGAGGGCCCCGTGCGCCCGGTCGCGCGACGCCGGATCGCCGTCATAGCGAGAAGGAGGAAGCCGATCCCGGCAAGGACAACCGCCAGCGCAACAACGACCTGAACAGCCAAGGAATCACGCCCTAGTCAACCGACTCCGATGCGCTCGCTCATACTACACGCGATAGTAGGGACGATCCGAGACCCGCTCTGAACGTCTCCGGGGGTTGGGCTCCGGCGCCGGACGGGAGCTTCGTCCGCTTGAGAAGCAGCGCGTTGACGGCCACAAGGAAGCTCGACCCAGACATCGAGAGCGCCGCGATCTCCGGACGCAGCACGAGACCCAAGGCCGGCTCGAACACACCCGAGGCGATCGGAAGAGCGATCGCGTTGTAGCCGATAGCCCACCCTAGGTTCTGACGCATCTTTCGCAGCGTCGCACGACCGATCGCCAACGCGATGGCAACATCGAGGGGGTCGGAACGCATGAGCACG
>JBOGXL010000352.1:0-4657 GCA_050694575.1 Actinomycetota bacterium
GGCCTCGCGGTCCGCGCGCCGCTTCTGAGCGCGATCGACCGCCGAGGAGACGTCCTTCACCAGGTCCTTGCTCGTCCGGGCCGCCTGCTGCGCCATCGCCCGGCGTCGTCTTCGGGCCCCTCGTCCGAAGAGCCCGTGCGAGATGGTCGAGCCGGCGTGGATCACGAGGAACAAGCCCCAGCCGAGGATCGGCCACACCGGCCAGAAGCCGGAGCTCACCGCGGTGGTCGGGTCGCGTGCGACCTCTTGGAGCGCTACCGTCGATCCACCGCCGACGAGCACCCAGATGGCGATGAGGAACGCGTTGACGGCGGCGTACGTGACGATGTGCGACAGGAGTCCGGCCACGATGTCCTCGGTCACGCATTGTCACAGAACCCGTCACCGATGTGCGTCGGGTAGCCTCCGAACGTGCCCAGCGAAGCGTTCATGAAGCTCGTCGAGATCATGGCCCAGAACGACGACGGGGACCTCCCGCTTACAGAACGGCGCGCCGCGATGGAAGCGGGCGCCGCGGCCATGCCGCTGCCCCCCGAGACGGCTTTCGAAGACGTGGACGCCGGCGGCGTCCCGTGCGAGTGGGTCACAGCCGACGGCATCGCCGAGGAAGGCTCGCTTCTCTATCTCCACGGCGGCGCGTACGTAGGCTGCTCGCCCCGGACGCACCGGCGCCTCACGGCCGCCCTCTCGCATGCGACGAGCATGCGCGTGCTTGTCGCCGACTACCGGCTCGCGCCCGAGAACCCGTTCCCGGCGGCCGTCGAAGACGCCATCACGGTGTATCGATGGCTCCTCGACGGCGGCGCCGCGCCGGACCGGCTGGCCGTCGTCGGCGACTCGGCCGGAGGAGGCCTGGCCGTCGCCTTGCTCGTATCGGCCCGCGATGCCGGGCTCCCGATGCCCGCGGCCGCGGTTGCCATCTCACCGTGGGCCGACATGGAGGTCGCCGGCGAGTCCATGAAGACCAAGGCCGGCGTCGATCCGATGCTCACGCCGCAGCGTTTGCAGCTCAACGCGGAGCGGTACCTCGCCGGGCACGACGCCCGCGATCCGCTCGCGTCGCCGATCCATGCCGACCTGTCCGGCCTTCCGCCATTGTTGATCCACGTCGGCGGGCGTGAGGTGCTTCTCGACGACGCGAAGAACCTGGCCGAGAAGGCGAAGACCGACGGCGTGGACGTCACCCTCGAGGTGCACGACGAGATGATCCACGTATGGCACGTTCTGACGGGACTCGCGCCCGAGGGCGACGAGGGTGTGCGGCGCGTCGCGGAGTTCGTCCGGTCCAAACTCGCGGCGGTGGCCGCCGGCTGAATTTAGCCGGCCAGCCGCTCGAACTCGCCGATCCGCTCCCGTACGACGTCGAGACTCGAGCGCCAGAAGTCCGGCGACCGGACGTCGATGTCGAAACGTGCGCACAGCCCGGCCGCATCGTCCATGCCGGTCGCCGACAACAGGTCGTCGTATCCGGCGCGGAAGGTATCCGGATCGTCCTCGTACCGCTTGTACAAGCCGAGACCGAAGAGCAGACCGAACGTATACGGCCAGTTGTAGAAGGGCAGGCCGTAGTAGTGGGGACTCACGGCCCACATGTACGGGTGGAGCGCTGCGGGATCGACCGCATCGCCGAGAACCTCGAGCTGCGCGTCCGACATCATGCTGCACAGCTCGGCCGCCGAGAGCTCGCGCTTCTGGCGGGCTTCGCACACGCGCTGCTCGAACAAGAAGCGACTGTGGATCACCATGACGATCATCGAGTCGCGCACGAGGTCGCCGTTGAGGATGCCGAGGCGCTCGTCCTCGCTCGACTCCGCGAGCATGGCCCGCGTCACGATCGTCTCGCAGAAGGTGCTCGCCGTCTCGGCGAGGGCCATCGGTGTGCTGCGTTGGAAGGGTGTGCGCTTGGCGAGATTGACGTTGTGATAGGCGTGACCGAGCTCGTGGGCCACCGTCGCGACGTCCAGGAAGGAGTTCGTGAAGTTCACGAGGATCCGTGACTCGTCGGTCTGCAACCCCATGCAGAAGCCGCCGCTGCGCTTCCCTTCGCGAGGCTCGGCGTCGATCCATCGCTCGAGGAACGACCGTGCGGCGAGCCCGGCCAAAGGGTCGGAGTACGTCCGGAACTGATCGACGATGAACGTCGCCGTCTGGTCCCAGTCCCAGCGCTTCCCCTCGGTTCCCACGGGCGCGCTCAGGTCCCACCAGGGCAGGCGTTCCTTGCCGAACAGGCGAGCCTTCGTCTTGTAGTAGCGACGGAAGTCGGGGAACGACTCGACGCAGGCCTGCTGCATCGCTTCCAGGGTCGTCCGGTCGACGTTGTTCCCGAACAGCGCCGGCTCGATGGCATCCGGCCAGCCGCGCCGGCGGTTGAGCTCGTTGTGCCAGCCTTTGATGGAGTTAAGTGCGGCGGCCAGGGGCACCTCGACCGTCGGCCACGTCTGGAGCGCGGCGTCGTAGGCCGCCTCCCGGATGGCCGGATCGGGATCCTGCATGATCATCCCGGCGATGGTCGCCATCGGAAGGCGCTCGGTGGCTCCATCAGGGCGCCGGAAGTCGACCATCACCCGGGACGTCACGTTGCCGTGGAGCCGGACCCACGGCAGCAGGCCGGAGGCGCCCAAACCGGTGGCGAGATCCTCTTCGGCCTCGCCCATCTGCCGCCCGGACTCCTCCCGGGCCCGCCGGATCCCGAACGCGTGCTCCTTGGCGACCGACGACCGCTCGATCAGTGCTTCGACGTCGATGCTTCCGAGCCAGGCGACGAGCCGCTTCTGGAGTTTCGCGACCTCGACGAGGTGCATCTGGAGCTCGGAGTTGCGGGCCTGGGCGAGATCGTTCTGCGCTTGCGTTGAGACGAACGCGTGGATGTAGGCGACGAGGGTGCGGCTGCTCTCGCCGATGTCGTTGAACCGCGCGAGGACGTCCTCGAATCCTTGGACCATCGCGTCGTCGATCGTCGACGTGTCTCTCTTGCGGACGTTGGCTGCGTCGCACGCTTCGCGCAGCTCCCCTATCGCCTGTATGACGCGCTCGAAGGCCGCGGCGAACTCGGGCGACTCGAGCGACGGGAACACCGGCGACATGTCCCAATGCGGAAGCTGCGTTTCCACAAGCGTGCCGGTCATCGCCCCTCCTGGTTGGGGAGACCCCCAGCCTATTCGGGGCGAAGCGTCACGTGCCGCGCCTCCCATGCGGAAGCCGATGCCGGCATATCGGCGCGGAAGTGTACGCCGCGGCTCTCGTCCCGCTCGAGGGCCGAGCGGCAGATGAGTCCGGCGGCTACGGCGGCCGCACGCACCGGCTCGGTGGCGTTCCGCGCGATGTCGTGGGCGATCTGCGTGGCTTGGCCGAGCGAGTCCTTGGTTCGGGCGAGTCCGGCACCAGCCGACATCGCGGACCGCAGCCGGTCCCAGTCGTCGTCACGGATGGTGCGCACGGCGGACGGCTCCGCTCCTTCTTCGTCGGGAACCGCCGACGCATCTGTGGAGCCCTCGGACTCCGCCATCGCGATCGCCGCGCGTCGTCCGAACACGACGGCTTCGGTGAGCGAGTTGCCCGCCATGCGGTTCGCCCCGTGGACCCCGGTCGCGGCGCACTCGCCCGCGGCGAACAGCCCGGGCAGCGACGTTCGTCCGTCGACATCGGTCGCCACGCCCCCGAGGAAGTAATGAGCAGCCGGGGCGATGGGCACAGGCTCGGTCGCCAGGTCCAGACCGAGCTCGGCGACGGCGGCGGTGATGTTCGGGAAACGAGCCCGCACGCGATCGGCGCCTATCGGGCGGGCGTCGAGATATGCCTCACCACGTTCGGCGATGGCCCGGGCGACGACGTCCCGGGGGCCGAGCTCGCCGTCGGGATGTACGTCCAGGAGGAATCGCTTCCCGGAAGCGTCGACGACCACCGCACCCTCACCGCGGAGTGCCTCGGTCAGGAGCACTCGGCGCAGGCCACCGACGGCCAGCGCGGTGGGATGGAACTGGACGAACTCACAATCCGCCACCTCGGCCCCCGCGTCCCAGGCCAGCGCGATACCGTCGCCCGTCGCCGACGGCGGGTTGGTGGTCGCTTCGTAGAGTGCGCCGCAACCGCCGACGGCGAGCATCGTCGCGCGGCCGAGCACGTCGAGCTCCCCTTGCTGCGTCGCAACCCGCACGCCGACGCAACGGCCGTGGTCGCGAAGGACCCTGGTGGCCGCACCGACGATGCGGCGTGCGCGCCGCTGCGCCTCGGCGGCCACAACGCGCATGATCTCCCGTCCCGTTGCATCGGTGGCGTGGACCGATCGCGCGACGGATTGTCCGCCTTCGCGGTTGAGGTCCAGGGAACCGTCCCGGGAAGTGTCGAACCGGCAGCCGAGCGCCACCAGAGCGCGGAGTGCTTCGGGCGCCTCGGACACGAGCACCGCAACGGCCTGCGCGCGACACGCGCCGGCGCCGGCGCGGATCGTGTCGCTCGCGTGCAGCTGCGGGGAGTCTTCGGTTCCCACGGCCACGGCCATGCCGCCCTGCGCCCACGGCGACGACCCGGCGTCCGGGCCCGTCCCCTTGTCGACGACGAGCACTTCCCAGTCCGGCGGCAGATGCAAACCCGCCCACAGGCCGGCCAGACCACCGCCGACGATGACGGCATCGGCACGCAGCAGCCCGACCGTCATCGC
>JBOGXL010000353.1:0-2637 GCA_050694575.1 Actinomycetota bacterium
CCGCGGTACTCGGTGAGGAGGACGGCCGGTGAGTCGCCGAACTCCTGCTTGATCTCGTCGACGGCCGCGACCTTCTCGGCCCGGATCTTCACCGTGTACGTCTCTGTCTCGGTCATGAAAAAACCCCCGTCCACGCCGACGAGGGCATCAGAACCGTCCTGGACGTTCTGTTGTCACCTCGGCAGGCGGCTTTCGCCTTTGTCCCGTAGGACCTGCTGTCTTCGGCTGAGTGAGTATAGGGCCTTACGACTCCTCTCGCGCCAGGTCACGCGGCGTCACGTTCGGGTCGACGTGCACACCCGGACCCATGGTCGAGGAAACGGTTATCGACTTGATGTACCGACCCTTGGCCGCCGCGGGCTTGGCCTTGACGAGCTCCTCGAGGGCGGCCGCGAAGTTCTGCGCGAGCGCAGGCGGCTCGAACGACGCCTTCCCCAGGATCAGGTGGACGTTGCCGAACTTGTCCGACCTGTACTCGACCTTCCCGCCCTTGATCTCTTCGACGGCCTTGCCCACCTCGGGCGTGACGGTGCCCGCCTTGGGGTTCGGCATGAGCCCACGGGGGCCGAGGAGCTTCCCGATCTTTCCGACCTTCGGCATCAGATCGGGTGTGGCGACGGCGGCGTCGAAGTCGAACCAGCCGCCCTGGATCCTCTCGACGAGGTCGTCGCCGCCGACGAAGTCGGCGCCGGCCTCCGTCGCCTGGCGAGCGGCCTCACCTTCGGCGAAGACGGCCACGCGCATCGCCTTGCCCGTGCCGGCCGGGAGGCTGACGGTTCCGCGCACCATCTGGTCGGACTTACGCGGGTCGATACCGAGCCTGAACGCGACCTCGACCGTCTCGTCGAACTTGGCGGTGGCGTTGCGCTTCACGATGTCGATGGCTTGCGCGGGCGGGAAGACCTCTTCGGTATCGAAGCTCTCGAGCACCGCTTTCATCCGCTTGGGCAACTTGGTCATGGCTACTCCACCTTCACGCCCATGGAGCGGGCCGTTCCCTCGATGATCTTCATCGCCTGGTCGATGTCGTTGGCCGTGAGATCCTTCATCTTCTGCTCGGCGATCTGACGAACCTGATCGCGCCGCAGCGTCCCCACCTTCTCCTTATGTGGCTCGGCCGCGCCCTTCTCGATCCCGGCGGCCTGCTTGATGAGGACGGCGGCCGGCGGCGTCTTGGTGATGAACGTGAAAGAGCGGTCCTCGTACACGGTGAGCTCGGCGGGGATGATCGTCCCGATCTGGTTGCGTGTCGACTCGTTGTACTGCTTGACGAACTCCATGATGTTGACGCCGTGCTGGCCGAGGGCGGGGCCGACGGGCGGCGCGGCCGAGGCCTGTCCGGCCGGGAGCTGCAGCTTGAGCTTGGTGAGGATCTTCTTCGCCACGCGGGTTTCTCCTTGACTACAGCTTGGTGACCTGTTCGAACGTCAACTCTACCGGCGTCTCGCGGCCGAACAGATCGAGCAGCACCGTCACGCGCTGCTTGTCGACCTCGATAGCCGAGACCGGGCCGCTGTAGCCGGCGAACGCACCGCCGACGACGCTGACGACCTCACCGACCTCGTACTCGAGCTTCGGCCGCGGCCGCTCCTCGGTCTTCGGCGCGAGGATCTTCGACACCTCGGTCGCTTCGAGCGGCGTTGGTTTGGCTCCCGAACCGACGAATCCCGTGACCCCGGGCGTGTTGCGCACGACGTACCACGAGTCGTCGTCGAGCTCCATCCGGACGAGGATGTAGCCGGGGAACACCTTCTTCTGGACGGCCTGCATCTTCCCCGACTTGAGCTCCATGACCTCTTCGGTCGGGACGACGACGTCGTAGATCTTGTCCTCCATGTTCATGGACTGGATGCGCGAGGACAGGTTGGCGCGGACCTTGTTCTCGTAGCCCGCGTAGGTGTGGACGACGAACCAGTCCCCGGGAGCGAAGAAGAAGTTCTCTTCCTCGTCCTCTTCTTCTTCGGGCTCGACGGCGACTTCCGGCTCGGTGGCCGGGGGCTCGAACGAGCCGGTGGGGGCTTCGGTGGTCACGTCGCCGTTGTCGGTGGTCGACGGCGCCTGCTCGTCCACCTGCGCCGGCTCGGCCGGAGCCTGGGTGGACTCGTCGGTCTGGGTGTCGGTGCTGGGGTCTGTCATCGGTTGGTTGCCGGTCTGAAGAGCGAAACGATGCCTTGGGCGAAGCCGAGGTCGAGCACGAACACGATGCCGGTGACAAGGGTCACGACGAACACGACGACCACGCTGTAGGTCAAGACCTCCTGGCGTGTGGGCCAGACGACGCGTCGCAGCTCGGCCCGGATCTCACTGAGGTACTGACGGATCTTCAGCCGCTGCCGGCGCTGCCGCTGCTGCACGGGGACAGGAGGACGCTGCCCGCCGCGCATGGTGGCGCGCTCCTGCTGTTGTTGCTCGCGCTGCATCCGCCGCTTGAACTCGCGGTTCACTTCCTTCTCCTGTCCTTCCTTTCGCAGGGCCGGCGGGACTTGAACCCACAACCCCCGGTTTTGGAGACCGGTGCTCTGCCAAGTTGAGCTACGGCCCTAAGGGTGGGGAACCCGTCAAGTATAGGGGGCGCGCCGAAGCCGGGCGCCGGCCCCGAAAGGCTAGGCGTGCTGGTCGCCGGGCTAGGCGACGAGG
>JBOGXL010000354.1:0-4857 GCA_050694575.1 Actinomycetota bacterium
CCGTTTCGCGATCCATGAACCCGGCGGCGTTGGGCTCGAAGCTCAGTCGGCGGCCGTCGACCTCGGGCGTGAAGACGCCCGTGGCACCCACATCCCTGGACGCCGCGATGCTCGACTGGTCGAGGGCGGAGGACGTCCCGAGTCTGTAGAAGACGACGATCTCTTCGCCGCCAACTTCGTCCTCGATCACACTACTGCGGCCCACGACGACGTCCCGCAACGACCGGTAGCGATATGCCTTGGCTTGTTCACCCACTCTCACGGCAACCACGCGCTCCATCGGGGAAAGGCGGCGGTCCGTTTCACCGTCGAACAGGAACGGCGATCCGTTGATGTCGTCGTATCCGGCGTACGGGTTCCGGCCGTAGTCACGCGAGTTCCCCGTCTCCCGGGAGAGCACGCGAGCGTCGGGATGCGATCCCTTGAAATCCGACCACGACACCATCTGTACGGGAACGTTGCGGAGGTTGGTCCGCATGAACGGTCCCGCCACCGCCCGACCGGTGAACTGGATCCACAGCGACTTTGTCTGTCGGTCGTACATGACGAGGTTGGAGCGGTACAGGCGCCCCGATGTACCGAAGTCGAGGACGGCTTCGTCGGTGCCGAGCGCGGCCTTCGCGTCGTCCGTGGCCCGAACCCGACGATCGAACGCGATACCCGAATTGCACAGGGGACAGAAGGTCACCGTTATGGGGTCTCCGGCCACGGTGTCGTTGACGATCTCGTGCCACGTCAGGATCTGCAGCGGATACGCGCGAGCCTCCCCACGGTGGACGAGCGAAAGCACCGGTTCGCGGTCGTCCAACCACTCTTCGGCCGCACCTACGGAGACGAACTTCGGATCGTCGATCGGAGGGATGCCGTCCGGCGGCGGACCGCCCGACTTGATCTCGTCGAGCGGGACGAGCGACGCCGGCGGCGGATCGATCTCCCACGGGAACCGGGCTCCGGGCGCCGCGGCCCCGTTCCCTCCCTCCGGCGAGGACACGGTGCGGGAAACGACGAGCACGAGCACGGCCGCGACGAGCCCGGCCAGCGCCACCGCGCCGAGCTTCTTCCGCCCCCAGCCTGAAGGTGCGTTAGGAGCCGAAGTGCTCGGTGATGCGATCGGCGAGCTGCTCGGCGTCCAGCGGCCCGGAGAATCGCTCAACGATCCGTCCCTTCGCGTCGATGAACCACGTCGTCGGCATGGAGAAGCCGCGCAAGCGGCGGTACACGTCCCCGTCGGGATCCACGGCCAGCGGGTACCGCACCCCGGTGACCCGGGCCAAGTGTTTGGCTTCGCCCACGTCGTCCTGGATGTTCACGCCGAGGAACTCGACGCGGTCCGATACGCGCTCGTACACGTTCTGGAAGTCGGGCATCTCGCTGATGCAGAACGGGCACCAGCTCGCCCAGTAGTTGAGCACGAGAGGCTTTCCGCGCATCGCGTCCAGCTCGACCTTCTCGGATCGTCCGAACCCGTCGAAGCTCAACCCGGCGACTGATCCAAGGCTACGGCCGGCGCTCTTCTTGGACGAGCCGGTCTTGTCCGAAACCGTGCCGGGAGGATCCGACGCGGTGAACGCGATGGTGGCGGCACTCCCCACCGCCGCGATCAGGACGATGATCAGGATGAGTCGGCGGCGCATCGTCCCCTAGCCCTCGAGCATCAATCGTGTGGCGAGCTCGCCGGGCCCGACGGCCCCGACGCTCCGCGCAATCTCCGCACCATCAGAGAAGTAGATAACTGTGGGGATGGTCATGATCTCGAGGCTCAGCGCGAGCCCGGGGTTCTCATCGACGTCGATCTTGACGAACTCGACCTCATCCCCCATTCGCGACGCCAGCTTCTCCAGTTCGGGGGTCAAGAGATGACACGGTGCCCACCAGTTGGCGAAGAAGTCGACCACGACGTGCTTGCCCCGGCCGAGCATCGTCCGGAGCTCCGCCTCATCGACGAACACTAGGGCCATGCCGACCTCTCCGTCGGGTCCTCATGTGTGGGAACGCAGGGGCGTCGCGCTCCATTCCGGACCCAACGAGCGTAACAATGCCGATCACGCGTGACTGTGACGAGTTCACAATGTCTTCCGCTTCCCAGCTCAGGTCGGAATCGTCGCAGCGAAGACGTCGTAGTCGAGGATTCCGTGCGTCGGCGGAAGTCCGGTGAGGCCGTTCCAGACCTGGTTCGGGTCGCCTAACTGATCAGACGGTGAGCAGCGCGAAGTCGCGCAGCGACGAGCGTCTGCTCCTGCGGCGAGTTGGGCGGCAGCTCAGGCGAGGTCAGGGTCACCCTCGCGGCTCGTGTGCCAGATCGCGAGCACTTCGACCGTGTCGGCTCCAATCCAGTAGTTCCGTACTTCCCGTCAATGCACCGCTCTGCGGAAAGTGAAGAATCAGGTCGAGTGCTTGCTGGTAGTTCTGCTCTGAAGAGCCCGCGTGCGGCAGGTCTGTTGGCAAACCACCACTCGCTTGCGCCGCGGATGTGCTCTTCCGCCAAAGCGGAGATGACAAGCCGCAATGCTAGCCACGAAGCTGGGCGAGGAGATCCTCAGCGTTGACGACCTCGCCACGCGAGATCTGATCGATGGACTTCTGGAGCTCACGCACCTGCGCAGGTGTGAGCTCGAATCCGTCGTCTTCCTCCGCAACGAAGACTGTGACGGTCTCACCACCTTCGACGCTCCCTGGCGGAAGCTGGACGCGTCCGTCGACCACCTTGCCATTGAACACTCTCATGGGCCGATGGTAACCCTCGGCGGAGACCTACAGTCCGCCACGACTCTTGCCGCTCACCCGCTGCGGGCGAACGGAGCGAGCCGCGGTCGGGTGCTGCGGCGAGTTGATACGCATCCTCTGATTCCACCACCTGTCCGTGTCGGCTGCGACAACCACTCGGTCAGGTCCGGAGGACGAGGAGGTGATCGAGGTGAGCTTCATCGGTGGAACGCAGCACGCCCGGTTCGTCGACAAGGTCCGTGAGGGTGATCGGGACCGGCTGTTGGTCGCGCCGATCGACGCCGGAAAGCACACCGCCGCGGCCATGGTGTGCGACTTCTGGGGTGAGATCATCAGCCCGCCTTTGGAGTTCACGCTCGACGAGAGCGGCTTCAGCAAGTTCACCGAGGTGCTGGCACGCGCCGAGGCCGAGCGCGACGCGACGTGGGTGCGCGTCGGTCTCGAGGAGACGGGCCACTATCACGACACCCTGCTCACTCGACTCCAGCAGGCCGGTGTCGAGGTCACCGTGCTCAACCCGGCCCAGGTCAAGGAAAACCGCAACCAGGACCTGCTGCGAACGCTCAAGTCCGATGCTCGTGACCTGGCCGCCATGGCCGAGTGCTCATGCGCGGCAAGGGCCATCCGGCGCCCTACGAGGACGGGCCACTAGCCCGACAGGTGGTGCTCGCCTCCCACCGCCGCCGCGAGTTAGCCGTCGTCGCCGCTTACGGGCCGCGGCTTCTCGATCTGCGCACGCAGCGCATCGTTCACGGCCTGACGCGTCTTGAAGGCGGCGGCTACGTCGGGATCGAGGACGACCACGTTCGAGCCCTCAGCGAAGCGCAACGCGTACTTGCCACGCTCGCCGCCAGCGAAGTCGTACTCGTCGCGCAGGTCGTCGCTCTCAGGCGTCTTCTTCATAGGATCGGCGCTCATTCCTGGTAGCGATTCTAGCGCTGATGATACGGACCCTCTCGTGCCGCTCGGTATAGCCAACCACGATGAGCCGCCCCGCGAAGGACTCACCGAGAAGGATGAAACGCTCCTCATCATCTGAATGGTCGGGATCCGCGATCGTGAGCGAGAGCGGGTCACCGAAGGCGGTCGCCGCCTCATCGAAGGACACGCCGTGCTTGGCAAGGTTCGAGTCGGCCTTCTCCGAGTCCCACTCGAATTCCACAGAGCAAGCGTACGGCTAACGACTCCTCAGTCATGTCTCTCCATTGAACCAAGGGCGCTCGGAATCGGGTCCGTCGCGAGCCACGCACCTACGAGACCTGCGAGCTCTCGCGGCGAGCATCGCTCGGTGTTGAGTACGAGATCGGCCGGAAAGTTCCATCCCAGTGCGTCGAGCTGCTGGCGCGCGAGGCCGACGTAAGTCGTGCCTCGCAGCCTCTCGCGTAGCTCGAGCGTGTCAGCACTGCAGTCCAGCCGAACGACAAGGGCGTCGAACGGAGCAAGCATCGGCTCGGCTAAGGCTACCCGCTGCGTATCCCAAATGAAGAGCTCTACGATCACGTTGAAGCCCGACTCGAGGTAAGCGCGGACAGAGCGAAGATTCGCTCCGACCATCAGCAAGTCTGCCTCGATCGTGACGAACTCGTCACGTCCCGGGAAACGCGGTTGCGAGACATCGGCTGCCCAGATCAACCATCGATCTGGGAGTGAGCTTTGCAGCTCGCGCGAAAGCTCGGTCTTGCCAGAACAAGACGGACCTGCGAGCAGCAAGGCAGTAGGTGACTTTACTCTGCCGGCCGTCTAAGGACTTTGGATGCTGAGGAGCTGCGAGCGCGCGCAGCGAGCCGCGGTCTCCTCCTACATCGAGTTAGGCGCCCAGGAGAGGGATGGTGTTCAGTCACTCGGCGCTCGGTCCCGATCACGACCAGAAGGGTATGTGAGCTTTCGTGCCTCGGACAGTGACGCCGGCACAGTCTCACCGTCAACTGTGCCGGCGTCACATACTGAAGCGCCGCGAGTCCCCTACGCTCGCGATCGACCGAGAAGTCGGCAAGGGGGATACATGAGACAAGGCCACGACGAACCGCGGTCGAGTGACGCCGACCGACTGGGTCGCCGACAGTTCTTCGCGTGGGCCGGCAAGCGCGGGGTGGGGCTTGGACTCGCCGCCGTATCCATGCCGGCGTTCCTCGC
>JBOGXL010000355.1:0-5959 GCA_050694575.1 Actinomycetota bacterium
AGCACTCGCAGGGAGGCGATCTCGATCCGTGCCCAGTGCTCGCCGTACTGGGCGTGAAAATGCGGAGGCGGGTGATCGGGGCGGTACATCCAGATGACGATGCCGTAGAACTCGCTGATCCTGGGCATATGTTGTCATTGTCGTCGGCGCGTACGACGCTTCGGCAGCGCGTCTAGGACGACGAGCACCTCCCGCGGAACGCGAAAACGCTGGGACTCGTGAACGTCCTGGGCATCGCGGCGCTACGCGTGGCCGGCACCATCTGAGCTACGCAGCTCGCTTCCGCGCGAGGATCCAAACGAAGCGGACTTCCTGGTCGTCCTCGATGTTCGTCAGGACCTCGTCGCGGAGGATGTCGAATCCCGCGTCACGCACGAGGTGCACATTCGTCCTCGCGTCGAATCCGCTCCAGAACATCTGGACGCCGTCGATCCACCCGTCGTAGCCGCCGGGGTTGTCGCGCGCCAGCATGTTCAAGGCGAATACGCCGCCGGGTCGAAGCCAGTGATGAACCGAGGCGATGGCCTTCGAGTGATCCTCTCGGGGAACGTGGATCATCGAATAGAACGCCAGCACTGCCTCTACAGATCCGGGCTTGAACGCAACTCGTGTCATGTCACCGAGAACGAGAAGCGCCGAGGGGACGTTCGTCCGGGCTTGGGCGAGCTGCGCCATCGACACGTCAACGCCCACGAGGCGGTGCCGCTCAGCGACCAGCGGGCCGGTCGGGATCCCCGGACCACAGCCGAGCTCGACGACGATGGAACCGGGCTCGATGTGATCAAGGGCCATGGCCTGGTACGTAACGCGGTGGACCGGATCGACGCTGAGCGTCCACTCCAAGTACCGCGTGGCCAGGTGGTCGTAGCCGGCCCTCACCACCGTGCGCGGGTCATCTGTCACGAGCTCGAATCTACCGAGGCGTCAGCACACAGAACTCGTTGCCTTCGGGATCGGCCAACACGGCCCAGTCCGTATCGCCTTGACCGATGTCGATCGGCCGGGCGCCCAGGGAGACGAGGCGCTCGACCTCGGCTCTGTGGTCGTCCACGCTGAATGGTGCGACGTCGAGGTGGACCCGGTTCTTCACCGGCTTCGGCGCGACTCGTTCGGGAGGTCCCGACACCGTGATGATCGGACCCGTACCGTTCGGCGAGCGCAGATACACGATCTGCTCGCCTTCGTGGACGATGGGCCATCCTGTGGCCGCACTCCAGAAGCGGCCCAGGCTGGCAGCATCCAGCGCGTCGTAGGCGATGGCGCAGATCGGGAAGCTTCCGACGAGCGCAGTGGTTCCCGGACACACGCAGAGCTCATTTCCCTCGGGGTCGGCAAGTACGACATGCCGAGCGCTCGCGGGTTGGCCGATGTCGGCGTGACGTGCCCCCAGGCCGATGAGCCTCTTCACCATCTCGTCCCGTTCCTCGTTGGAATCGCAGGCGAGATCGAAGTGGATGCGGTTCTTCGAGGTCTTCGGCTCGGGAACCGGGACGAACTCGATACGCGGGAGGAATCCCTCACCGAGCGTCACGCTCGAGTACTCGTCGGTGTGCTCGAGCCGCCAATCCAGGACCGCGGCCCAGAAGGTAGCGAGCATGTGGTGGTCGTTCGCATCGAAGACAACGGACCACAACCGTGTCGTCACGTGCGCCACCCGGTGCGGTCCGCCCACTCTTGTGCGGCGGACATGATGATGTCGCATACGGGATCCTTTGCGTCGGCATACGTCAGCGTGTCCGGGCACAAGACGGCCAGTCGGCGCTTGAGCTCGCCGTAGGCTGCCGCCGCCTGAGCGTGAGCCCGCAAATAGTCACGGAACAGGAGCGCGTACCGCTGATTCGCACGTCCGGTTACTCGAACGTGAACGTGGATGTTGCCGTCGGCCGTGTCGAAGTAGAGCTTGCTCCACTCCTCGTCGTTGCCCACCCACCCCGGAGGCTGGTGATCACCGACGATCGTCGGACGGCTTCGGAGTCCGGCGCGCTCCATCGGGGGCGTGATCGCATCGGTGTCGAGGTCGCCAACCGTGATCTGGACGTCGATGATGTCCTTCGCGCACAGGCCCGGGACGGCCGTCGACCCGATGTGATCGATGCGCATCGCGCGGGGGCCGAGTGCATCACCGATCAGGGCGGCTATCACGTCGAAACGATCGGGCCACGTCGATCTGTAGTCGACGATCACCGGAAAAGGAGCCATGGAGGGCACTATAGGTACGGGGACGCATGTCTCGGCCGATGGTGACTAACCACAACGACCAGTCGAAGCCGGATGGGGACGAAACGACGGCGTTGATCGTCCCTGTTCCGGAGGCGGACCCGGCGGTCGAGCCGTGGCGACGTCGGTATACGAAAGGGGGACCGCGCGGGATGCCGCCGCATGTCACCGTCCTGTATCCCTTCACACCGGCGGGCGCTCTTGACGAGTCGGCGCTGAACGCCCTGGCCCACGTCATCGCACGGCGTCGCGCTTTTACCTTCGCGTTGCCGAGCCTCGATCGCTTTCATGACGGTGTCCTCGTGCTGAGCGTCGATCCTCGAGAGCCGTTCAATGCACTCATCGGCGACGTTTGCGCGGCCTTCCCGGCGTTCGAGCCCTATGGTGGACAATTCGCGCCGGAGGAAGTCATCCCGCATTGCACCGTAGCCGTCGCGGCGAGCTACCCCTCCGGGATTTCCGACGCCGATGAGGAGATCTTCATGGAGGCCGAAAGCGATCTTGCGCCCGTACTCCCGATCAACTCCTCGGCCTCCGCGGTCTGGCTCATGGCGGATACCTCCGAAGGTTGGGAGAAGCTCGGGACGTTCGCGCTGGCGGGCAGCGCCGCGACTCGTGGTCAACAGTAGGACATGGCCGAGGTTCGGAGCTTCGACCGAGTAGCAGAGAGCTACGACGAGACTCGGGGCGGGATCGAGCGCGGACGACAGTACGCCGTCGAGCTTCACCCGCTCTTTGCTACGTCCGGCCCGGCCCTCGAGATCGGTATCGGTACCGGCCTGGTTGCGAAGGGTTTGGTCGAGCTCGGTCGTCCGGTTCTTGGTGTCGATGTTGCAACGCTGATGTTGCGACAGGCGCGGAGGCGTATCGGTAGCGGTTCCTCTAGAGTCCCGCATCGGAGGCCGACCGGATCTCCCGGCGTGAGGGATCAGCGCTCTGGGACGTCGATGACGAGCACTGGGAGCGGATCGTGGACCCGGCTACGCGCGCGCTCCGAGCGCTCCCGGACGCGGACGTGGAGATCGAGCGTGTGGTGTTCCCACAGGTACTCGTCTTTGAGCTGGATGCGGCGCTGGACGCCGTCCAGGACGGTGAGATCGTTGCCTACTACTCGTCCTCCGACGCGTCGAAGTCCAGAGCCAGCGAGTTGATGCAGTAGCGCAAGCCGGTCGGGTTCGGTCCATCGGGGAACACGTGACCTAGATGGGAGCCGCAGTTCCGGCACAGGACCTCCGTCCGGGCCATCCCGTGGGTCGTGTCCGACTGCGTCTCGATGTTCTCCTCTATAGCCGGCTCGTAGAAGCTCGGCCACCCCGTCCCGGAGTCGAACTTCGTGTCGGAGCTGAACAGGTCGGCGCCGCACGCGCCGCACCTGTACATGCCCGACTCCTTGTTGTAGACGTACTCGCCGGAGAACGCCGGCTCCGTCCCCGCGCGTCGAAGGACCTCGTAGCGCTCGGGGGTCAGCTCCGCCTTCCACTGATCCTCGGTCTTCTCGGTCGTCATGACTTCACGGTATCAGGCGATTAGGCTCGGTCCGATGAGCACTGTAGCCGGCGAAATCGCTGTCGACGAGGCGGCTCTGGCCGACATCGAGACGGGCTTCCGCGGCGAGGTCGTCCGCCCGGCGAGCTCGAGCTACGACGAGCATCGCGCGGTCTGGAACGGCTCGATCGACAGGCGCCCCGCGGTCATCGCTCGATGCGCCGGCGTGGCCGACGTCGTGAGCGCCGTACGCTTCGCCGGACAGACGGGTCTCCTCACCGCCGTACGAAGCGGCCAACACAGCTTCCCGGGTCACTCCGCGTGCGACGACGGGATCATCATCGACCTCGGTCTGATGAAAGGCGTGCGCGTCGACCCCGACGCCCGCACCGTGCGCGTGCAGGCCGGTGTCCTCCTCGGCGAGCTCGATCGCGAAACGCAGGCCTTCGGCATGGCCGTTCCTGCGGGGATCGTCACGCATACGGGCGTGGCCGGACTCACCCTGGGCGGTGGGATCGGGTGGCTCACGCGGAAGTTCGGGCTCACCATCGACCAGCTCCGCTCCGTCGACGTCGTGACGGCCGCGGGAGAGTTCGTGAAGGCGAGCGAGGACGAGAACCCGGACCTGTACTGGGGCATACGCGGCGGCGGCGGGAACTTCGGGATAGTCACCGAGTTCGGATTCGACCTCAATCCTGTGGGCCCGACGGTGCTCGCGGGCCCGATCTTCTGGCACATGAAGGACGCGGCGGAGGTTCTGCGCTTCTACCGCGACTTCGCCGGCGAGGCCTCCGACGACCTGATGACCATCGTCGCTTGTCGCCTGGCACCGGACCTTCCCGTCGTCCCGCGGGACCTGGTCGGCAAGCCCGTCGTCGGCGTCATCTGCTGCTACGCCGGCTCCGTCGACGAAGGGGAGAGGGTCGTCGCGCCGATGAGGGCCTTCGGGAGCCCGGCCCTCGATCTGTGCTTCCCGAAGCCCTACGTCGCGCACCAAGCCTTGCTCGACCCAGGCTTCCGCCGCGGGTGCTGGTATTACGTCCGCGCCTGCGATGTGGCCGCGCTCAGCGATGAGGTGATCGACGTCACCGTCGAGCACTGCTCGAAGATCACATCACCCATCTCGTCCATCGCCTTGTGGCAACGAGGCGGGGCGGCCGCCCGCGTCGCCGAGGACGAGACGGCCTTCGGGGGACGCGACGCGGGATTCACGTTCAACATCAACGGCAACACCGAGACGGCCGAGGGCTTCGACGAGCAGCGCGCGTGGGTACGCGACTTCTGGACCGCCCTCGAGCCGCACCACCAAGGCGCCTACGTGAACTTCATGAACGACGAAGGAGAGGCCGCGCTCCGCCGCACGTACGGCGCCGCGAAATTCGAAAGGCTCAAGGCCCTCAAACGGACGTACGACCCGGACAATCTCTTCCGCCTCAACCAGAACATCCCGCCCGGCTAGAGAGAGTCCCGCTTCGCGTTAGCATGGCTGGGACGAGGGAGGGGAGATGCCGAGGTACGTGATCGAGCGGTCCTTCGACCCGATGGACGAGGAGCTCGAGTCCCAGCTCGGCGCCCTGTCGAAGAAGATCATCGAGGAGCAGTTCCCGCAGATCCGCTGGGAACACAGTCACGTGGTCGCCGATGCAGAGGGGAACGTGAAGTCGTTCTGCATCTACGAGGCGCCCAGCGAGGACGTGATCCGGATGCACGCCAAGGAGCTCGGGCACCACATCATCTCGAACATCTACGAGATCGGTGCGGACGTGAACCCTCGCGATATCCGCACGGGCTAGTGCTCGTGCGGCTGGGCTGATCCTTCAGCGACCTCCTGGATCGTGTGCGCATCAAGGATGCTGTGCGCCCAGATCTGCCTTGCGACGGCGAGCTTCAGCGTGAGCTGACGCTTGCGCTGCTTGTCGCCCTCGGGAACGAGCTTGAGCGCTGCTTTCAGATGTTCGAACGCCTCGACCTGATCCCATCCGCGGCCGGCGACGTCGGCGGCCTGCACGAGATAGTCGATCGCTTTGTCGTGGTCTCCGGCGCGCTCCCAGTGGTTCGCGAGGATCCCCGCCACCACCTCGACGTTGGCCACACGTCCCTCGACGTACCGAGCGATGGTGGCGTGACGTTCTCGGCGAAGCGTCTTCGGGAGGATGTCGTACGCGACGTCGTGGATCACCTGGTGGCGGAAGACGTACTCCTCGTCGCCGGGCACACGCGACAGGGGCTGGTGGATGATCAGGTCGCGCGTGACGAG
>JBOGXL010000356.1:0-2618 GCA_050694575.1 Actinomycetota bacterium
GGTGGTGGCCGGCCCGGTGCGCGTGGCGTCGGCGATGTCCCTGACGGGCTTGCGACGCGTCGAGGTGAAGTGCTCGGTGAGAAGCTGGATGGCCGAGGACAGCACCAGCCCGATCACGACGGCCCAGGCCACACGCAGGTCCTTGACGTAGGTCTGGGCGACGAGGACGACGCCTATCGCCGAGAGGATGGCCGATATGAAGAAGCCGCGGTTGATGGCGCGCATGCCCGGCTCGACCTCGGAGCGCGGCTTGACCACCATGATCCCGATCATCGACGTGATCACGCCTACCGCTCGGACGAAGAGCGGGAACATCACTCCGATGGCCGCCCCGCGGGGATCGCCCTCGCCGCCGAAGGCGAAGAAGCCGAGGATCATCGCCGCGACCAGGGTGACCTCGTAGGACTCGAACAGGTCGGCCGCCATCCCCGCGCAGTCGCCGACGTTGTCCCCGACGTTGTCGGCGATGACGGCGGCGTTGCGCGGGTCGTCCTCTGGGATCCCCGCCTCGATCTTGCCGACGAGGTCGGCACCGACGTCGGCCGCCTTCGTGTAGATGCCGCCACCGACCCGCATGAACATCGCGAGAAGAGCGCCCCCGAAACCGAACCCGACGAGCACCTGAGGCGCTCCGCCCTTGTAGCCAAGGAAGATCGCCGTGGCCCCCAACAGGCCCAGACCGACCGTGAACATGCCCGCCACGCCGCCGGCGCGGAAGGCGACGGCGAAGGCGTCGCGGTAGCTCTCGCGCGCTGCGGCCGCCATGCGCACGTTCGCCCGGACGGCTAGTGACATGCCCACGTATCCGGTGATCGCCGAGAAGCCCGCTCCCCCGACGAACGCGACCGAACGAGCGATCCGGATGCCCCAGTCGGGCGCCGGCAGCGCCAGCAGGACGAAGGTGAGAAGCACCACGAAGAGTCGCAACGTAGCGAACTGGGCGCCCAGGTAGGCGGCGGCGCCCTCCTGGATGGCCTTCGCGATCTCGCGCATGGCCGGTGTGCCCTCGTCGCGGCTCAGGACGGAGCGAACGAGGTAACCGGCGAACACGAGCGCCAGCGTGGCGATGACGAGGATGACCCACAGCGACGCGATGTCGAAGTCGCTCAGGTCGATGTCGAGGCGCCTTGCTTCACTCATCGGCGGTGGATCTCCCTGGTCGTCGGACGGAAACGGGGTCCCGGGCGTGGGGCCGGAGGGATTCTACCGTTCGGCAGCTACTCGTCCCAGCCGAGCCACGTGGTCTGCTCGGCCGCCGACTTTCGCGGCGTCAACGCGCGCTCACCCGTCGGGTGGCCGACGTAGACGAACCCCACCACGCGCTCGCCGGGAGCCAGCCCGAGCTGCGCCCCGATGGATCCGTGATACGCGACGGGACCCGTCCGGAGCATCGCCCCGAGGCCTGAGGCATGCGCCGCCAACAGGAAGTTCTGGATGGCCATGGCGACGGACGCGATCTCCTCCTGCTCGACGACGTCGTCGCCTTCACCGGGGACACTCGTGAAGACCACTATCACGGGCGCGCGACCCACCTTGCGCGCGGCGTCGGTCTCGGCGTCGGCTCGTCTCACGCCGCGCGCCACGGCCTCGTCGGCCATCGCACGCGCCAGCCGGTCGCGCTCGGCCCCCCGCAGCACGTAGAACCGCCACGGCTCGGTGAGGTGGTGATTCGGGGCGCGGACGGCCAGGTCGAGCAGCTCGGCGATCCGTTCGGCGGTCGGCGGCTCCTCACCGACCTTCGGGAGCATCCGCCGGCTGCGGATGGCCTCGAGGACGTCCATTCAGTCCCCGGAGCGGTTCTGTGCTTCCTCGACGGCTCGCCGTCCGGCTTCGTTCTCGCGCTGGTAGGTCGCGAGGTCGCCGTTGCGCAGGGCTTCCTCGGCCCGGCGGAAATGCTCGACGGCCTGCTGGAGGAGCTCGGACACGTCGCCCGTCGGCGCCGCGGGCTCCTCCGCCGGGGCTTCACCATCCTCCTCGACCCGCGGACTTTCCCCGGTGAGGGCCGCCTGCAGAGATGCCTCGAGCGTCTCTTCGAAGCCGATCTTGTCCCCGATGACGACTATCACACGCCGGAGCTCGGGCAAGGCGCGCTCGGCGTCCTCCGAACGCAGGTAGATGGGCTGGACGTAGACGAGCGATCGCTCGATGGGGATGACGAAGATCGGGCCGTGCTCCACACGCGACCCCGCGCGGTTCCACAGAGTGAACTGCTCGGAGATCTCGTCGGTCTGATTGATCTTCGCCGAGACGTTCTGGGGGCTGTCGATACTCACGCCGCGCGGGAAGGAGAGCTCGACGATCTCGCCGTAGTGCTCTCCGTCCATACGGGCCGCGATCCAGCCGTTCAGGGTCGGACGTTCGCGCGGTGTGAACGGAAGCATGAGGAGGAACTCCTCCTTGTCCTCCCACGGCAGCTTCATGACGACGTAGTACGGCTCCATGAAGACGCGGGTCTGGCCGCTCGATTTCGTGGGGTCGACAGGCACATCCCACGCGTCCTCGCGGGCGTAGAACTGGGCGGCGTTCGTGATGTGGTACAGGCGGTACTGCCACGCCTGGACCTTGAACAGATCCTCTGGGTACCGGACGTGAGCGCGGATCGAGGCCGGCATCTCGTC
>JBOGXL010000357.1:0-5962 GCA_050694575.1 Actinomycetota bacterium
GCGAAGAGGACCTGTCCCAAGCAAACCAGATGGTGGTCGGCTTGTTGCCCGGAGCCGTGAACGCGATGGACGTTCTTCTCCGGCGACACATCGAGCTCAAGAGTCGTCCGGACTTCGTCATGGGCGAGGACTGGGAAGGCGTCGACGCCGTCGAGCGCGCCGTCGCCTTCTGCGATCTCGTCGGCTATACGGCGCTGTCCGAACAGATCTCCACACAGCGCCTGGCCTCGATGCTCCGCGACTTCGAGACGACGGCGTCCGACCTCATCACCGCCCGCGGTGCGAACGTCGTCAAGATGATCGGCGACGAGGTGATGTTCGTCGCGCCGGACGCAGCATCGGCGGCCGGCGTTGCCCTCGAGCTGGCAGAGACCTTCGGAAAAGGCGACGCCCTGCCGCCGGTGCGCTGTGGGCTGGCCGCGGGGCGCGTCATAGTCAGCGAGGGTGACTATCACGGCCCGGTCGTCAATCTCGCCGCCCGCATCGTCAAGCTGGCTCCGCCCGGCGGCGTTCTCGCACCGCTGGCGATAGTCGAGGATCTCGGCGACGTGAAGGTCGAGGACCTCGGGAGTCGGGATCTGAAAGGGTTCCGCGACCCGGTCGACCTCATCCGGATCCATCGGTAGCCGGGTTAGAGGGACTCGCTACGCTCCATCCGTGTACAGGTTCGCCTTGCGTCCTCGCTGGCTGGTGGTGCACGTCGTCATCGTCATCATCGGCGTGCTCTGCGCGGTCGCCGGCTTCTGGCAACTAGACCGCTTGTCCGAACGGCGGGATCGCAACGCCCTCGTCACCCAGCGCCGCGCGCAGGCCGTCGTGGGGGCCGAGGACGTCGTCGCGGATCCGGACGAGACCGTTCACCGGCGCGTCCGCGCCATGGGCCGCTACGACGTCGGCCGCGAGGTGGTCCTCATCGGCCGGCCGAACGACGGCCGCCCCGGCAACCACGTGCTCACACCGCTCGTCCTGACCGGGGGCCGGGCCCTCGTCGTCGATCGCGGCTGGGTGTCACCGGATCACGACTCGGCTCCGGTGGTCGATGCGCTGCCTCCGCAAGGCGAGGTGGAGGTGACGGGCATCCTGTTGCCGTCCGAAGGAGCGGCGCCGCTGTCGGGGGCCGCGGAGCCGGGTGACACCGTCGCGAGGATCGACGTCGAAACGCTCGGTCGCTCGCTCCCCTATCCGACGCTTCCGCTGTACCTGGCCCTGACCGCACAACAGCCGGCCCAACGCGGCGAGCTCCCCGATCCCATCTCGCTGGCGGAGCTGAGCGAGGGATCACATCGGCTCTACGCGATCCAGTGGTTCCTGTTCATCGTCATCGGCGTCGTCGGATACGCGGCGATCCTTCGGCGCGAGGCGCTCCGAGGAAACCGCGTCAGTACTCCGGCGGCGGCGACGTAGAGAACTCGACCACCGCCAGTCAGACGAGGCGTCGCGTTGTCACGAATTGATAACGTCGCAAGCCATGACTGAGCTCAGTCACCGTACGGTGCGCACCAACGGGATCAACATGCACGTCGCCGAGGTGGGCGTCGGCAAACCGGTGGTCTTCGTGCACGGGTTCCCCGAGCTCTGGCGCTCGTGGCGCAACCAGATGCCCGTCGTGGCCGAGGCCGGCTATCGGGCCATCGCGCCGGACATGCGCGGCTACGGCCAGACAGACGCCCCGGCCGCCGTCACCGACTACGACATCCATCACCTGTGCGGAGACCTCTGCGGGCTCCTCGACGACCTCGGCGAGGACAAGGCCTTCTTCGTCGGCCACGACTGGGGTGCCTGGGCGATGTGGTTCATGACCCTCCTGCACCCCGACCGCGTCGAGGCTCTCGTGAACATCAGCGTCGCGTACGCGCAGCGTTCGGCCTTCCCGCCGATGAAGAGGGCGAAAGAGCTCTTCGGCGACACGTTCTTCTACCAGCTGTATTTCCAGGACGTGGGACCGGCGGACGAAGAGCTCGCCTCCGACGTCCGGCGCACGGTTCTCAGATTCGCCTGGTCGGTGTCGGGCGAGGCCGCCGGCGGCGCGTTGCAGGTGCGCAAGGTCGGCGAGGGTGGGTTCCTCGACATGCTGTCGGATCCGCCGCACGAGCTCGGTTGGTTCACCGACGAAGATCTCGAATACTTCGTCTCGGAGTTCAGCCGTACGGGCTACACCGGGCCGCTGAGCTGGTATCGCAACATCGACCGCAACTGGGAGCTCACACCAGAGCTCGACGGCGCCGAGCCAACGCAACCTGTGCTCTTCATCGCCGGAACCAACGACCCCGTGATCCGCATGCTGCCTCCGGAGGGCATGCGCGAGACGGTCCCGAACCTGCGCGACATCATCCTCGTCCCGGACGCCGGCCACTGGATCCACATGGAGAAGCCCGAGCCGGTGAACGAGGCGATAGTCGGCTTCCTGAAGGACGTCGGTTACTAGACGACGTAGGCGGTTCTGGTCGACCTCCAGGCTCAGGCGAACCGTCGTTTGTCCTCACCCGCGTAGGTCGCCACCGTCGAGTCTGCGCCGACCGTGCGCCGAAGAGCTCCGACGAAGCCCTCCAGCTCGTCCGCCGGGATGGCGCACGTCATCTCATGGGGCTTCATCCCCGTGCGCACTCTGCTCAGCGCACATCCGACGCTCGCGGCTACCCGACCTTGTTCGGCGGCGATGGGGATGATGTGGCACTGCGGCTTCCCTTCGACGCGCAGGTTCGGGACGGCATCCGAGATGGTCATGAGTTGCTTGGCGTCCACGCGAAGGAACACGACGGTCGGGTCGACGGGCGTCTCCGCCAGAGGGCCGTACGTGATGTGGGAGGGACGCGATGAAATCGTCGGGATTTGCGGGAAGATGTCGGGCGTGACCCAGCCCGCTTCGATCAACGCGGCTACGTCGGCGCGCCCCGCCGCCTCGGCGAGATCGATGAGGCCGTGGGTCAGGCTCCCGACGCTGCAGTTGCCGTGGTCGGCGGCCACCGTGGTGAAGGTCCGGTCGGCCCCTTTCATCCAGAAGACGCAGCCGGCAGGCACACGTCCCGTTCGGCCGTCCGATGTGGGGTCGGCGATGGGCTCGTCGAACGGGTCGACACCCGCCGGCGCCTCGGACGAGAACGTGATGCCGATGGGCGGCGCTTCCAATCGAAGCAATGTCGTGAGCTCTCCGGCCAGACCGCTCCAGTCCGCCATGTGCTATCTCCCTTCGCTGAAAGGACCCAACTGGCCCTCGGTAGGCTCCGCTCAGCAGAACCACGGCTCGGTGAGCCGTGGCCGGGCTTGCGTCGAGCCGGCGAGGATGAGCTCGCGCTCGACCCCGGGCGATGAAGGATGCCCTCCGGCATCCAGGACCGCATCCCGCACGTCGCAGAAGATCTCGGTGATCGTCCTTTCCTCCGACTGCTTCGTCTCCACGAGCGTCGTCAGATGACGCTGGAGCTCGACGGTTCGCTCGTCGGCGGCCGTCCAGGTGTAGGTGAGGTTCTCGGCGTCGTACGGCCCGAGGTACGGCTCGAGCTCCGGGATCTCGAGCATAAGCGACCCCTCGGGGATCAACAGCCGGATCGTGTATTGGATCGGATCGACGTTGCCGATCAAGTCATGCCGGATGACGAAGTCGAGGATGTCCTCGACATCCGCGACCGATGTCCACGGCATGAAAGGCAGCCACGAGGGCCGGGGCTCGATCCCGTTCGCCCGCAGGAGATCGGTCGCCCGCGCCGCCTCGGCGGCCGTGTGCCCCTTGTCGAGGTAGCGAAGGATGCCGTCGTTCACACATTCGTATGCCGAGACGACGAAAAGACAACCCTGCTCGGCGAGGAGAGGGATCAGGCTCGCGTATCGCAAGAGATGGGTGACCTTCGTCGTCGCGTCGAACGTGAGGGTCGGGAACCGTTGATGCAGCCGCTCGACGATCTTCATGCTGTGCGCCCACCGGTTGAGGAAGTCCGGATCGCCGAAGGTGATGTGTCGCGCGCCTCGGTCCACCAGCTGGGCGATGTCGTCGAGCACCACGTCGACATCGATCTTTCGTGTCCTGCCGTCGTAGACGACGGGGACCGGGCAGTGACGGCAGCGATGCACACATCCACGCGACGCCTCGACGTAGCCGACGAGCCGCTCCTCGACGCCGAAGGCCAGATGCGCGTAGCGCTTCAACGGCGGTAACCCGGTCCGGACGGGCAGCCGGAACGACTGGCGCCGGAGATCGACGTCTGCTTCGGGCCGCCGACGGCCGGCTGCCAATCCGTCGACCCATTCGCACAGACCTCTCTCGTACTCACCCGCCACGGCGTGATCGACGAGTCCGTTCGAGGTGAGATCTCGGCTGACGCGCGCATACAAGCCGTAGAGCGCGACGGGGATGTCCGGTCGGCGGCGCTTCACGGCCGCGGCCCCCTTCATCGCGAGACGCATCGCCGTGTGCATGGGGACGGAGAACGCGACGGCATCCACCCCGTCGACGAGTGAGGGATCCCATTCCTGCACGGAGGTGTCGAGCGTGCGCACGTCGTGCCCTGCCTCTCGCAACGCAGCCGCCGGTGACGCGAGGTTTAGCGGCTGGTGCCCGAGCTCATACGTCGAAACGAGCAACACGCGCATCGCTCAAGACCCTATCGCGCAACCGGAACACGTGGACCGGCTCGATAGCATCGGCGTCGTGAGCCGGCGACGCGTAGAAGCCGTTATCAGGACCGAGGGACTAACGAAGCATTTCGGCCCGGTGCGCGCCGTCGAGGACCTCGACCTGAGCGTTCGGCGCGGAGAGGTTTTCGGCTACCTCGGGCCCAACGGCGCCGGGAAGACGACCACCATCCGCATGCTGCTCGACTTCATCCGCCCCACACGGGGTGAGATCTTTGTCCTCGGACACGACCCACGGACTCCGGCGATCAGACGAGATGTCGGCTATCTGCCCGGCGAGCTCTCGCTCGATCCCCGGCACACGGCTCGCGATGTGTTCGGATTCTTCGGGGCTCTCCGCGGCGGTGTCGACGAAGGCTACGTCGCTTCCCTCATCGAACGCTTCGACCTCGACCCGAGCCGTCGCATCGGAGAGCTCAGCACGGGCAACAAGCGCAAGGTCGGAGTGATCCAAGCGTTCATGCATCGTCCGGAGCTGCTCGTACTGGACGAACCCACGTCGGGCCTCGACCCACTCCTGCAGCACGAGTTCCACCGGCTCGTGCGAGAGGCCGCCGGCGAGGGGGCAACGGTCTTGTTGTCCTCGCACGTCCTGGCCGAGGTCGAGGACCTCGCCGGACGGGTCGGGATCCTGCGCCGGGGACGGCTCGTGAAGGTTGCGCGGGTCGGTGAGCTTCGCCGCCGGGCGCGCCAGCACATCGACCTCTACTTCGACGGCGGGGCGGACGCCGAGCCTTTCGCCCGGATCCCCGAAGTCGCCGAAGCGACGGCGAGCGACGGTGTAGTCCGACTCATCGTCGAGGGATCCGTCGAACGAGTGCTGAGAACCGCCGCACGCCTGCACGCGCACCGGATCGTCAGCCCGGAGGCCGATCTCGAACAGGTCTTCCTCGACTTCTACAAAGGGGACGCGGAGTGACCATCGCGCTGCGACTCCTCAAGGATCGTCGGCGCTCGCTGGTGTGGTGGTCGGCGGGAGTGCTCTCCTACCTTCTGCTCCAGCTCTCCTTCTATCCGGCGCTGCGTGAGCAGCCGGCGCTGGACGACGCGCTCGAGAACCTTCCCGAGGGCATCCAGAAGCTCTTCGGCGCCGGCGACCTGCCCCTCACGTCACCGGCCGGTTACCTGCACAGCCAGGTGTTCACTACGGCGCTGCCCATCGTCCTCCTCGTCTTCGGGATAGCGCTGGGCGCACGGGCCATCGCCGGCAGCGAGGACGACGGCACCCTGGAGCTGCTGCTCGCGAACCCCGTCTCGCGCGCGCGCGTGGCGGTCGAGCGGTACGCGGGGATGGCGGCCTTGATCCTGCTGTTGGGTGCGCTGACGACCGTCGGCG
>JBOGXL010000358.1:0-6374 GCA_050694575.1 Actinomycetota bacterium
GCCGGAGGCGAGGGCCTGCGCCCCTCCTCCCAACGTGACCCCGAGCGCGGACGCCACGGCGGCGCCTGTCGCCGCTTCCGTCCCCGGAAGCGGAGACAGGCGCCCCGTCGCGAGCTCCGACAAGGCCACCTCGCGTGGGTGCACAACGGCGACACGCAGACCCCGCTTCGTCGCCGCGATGCGCATGCGCAGGAACAGGATCGGCAGCTCCTCACGCGCGTCGAGCGAGACGAGCACGACGAGATCGGAGTTGAGGACGTCGTCGTACGTCGGACCGGGCGGCGGGAGCGCGTCGGCTTCCGGTCCTCCGGCCAGCCGGTGGTCCACATTGTTGGTCTTCAACACCACCCGCGCGAGCTTCTGCGCGACGTAGGCATCCTCGTCGCACAACGACTCGCCCACGAGGATGGCCGCCTCGGCGTTGCCGTCCACGACCGGGCCGAGCTTGGACCCGATGATCGAGAACGCCTCGTCCCACGAAACGGCCTCGAGCTCGTCACCCTTGCGCGCGAAGGGGTGGGTGATCCGATCGGGCGAGGAGATGTAAGCGTTGCCGTAGCGTCCCTTGTCGCACAGCCACTCTTCGTTGGTGTCCTCGTTGGTCGCCGACGAGAACCGCACAACGTTGCCGTCCTGCACGCGCACACCTACCCGGATCGAGCAGCCGCTCGCGCAGAGGTTGCACGTCGACGGCACGTCGTGGACGTCCCACGGACGAGCCTTGAAGCGGTACTCGGTCGATGTGAGGGCACCGACCGGACAGATCTGCACAGTGTTCCCACTGAAGTACGAGTCGAAGGCTTCCTCGGCGAACGGGTAGATGTACGTCTTCGCTCCGCGCTCCATGACGCCGATGAGCGTGTCCCCCGACAGCTCGTCGCAGAAGCGCGTGCACCTGTAACACAAGATGCAGCGCTCGCGGTCGAGGTTGATGAGCGAGGAGATCGGGACGGGCTTTTCGAATCGACGCTTCGGCTCTACGAAGCGTGATTCGGCCGGACCGTAGTCCTGCGTCTGGTCCTGCAGGGGACACTCGCCGCCCCTGTCGCAGATCGGGCAGTCGAGCGGATGGTTGATGAGGAGCAGCTCGAGGATACCCTGCTGGCTTTGGCGGATGTCGGGATTGGTGAACTGCGTCTCGATCTTCATACCGTCGGCCACGCGCGTCGTGCACGCCGTCTGCGGCTTCGGGGGCCCCGGCTCCATCTTCACGAGGCACATCCGGCACGCACCCACCGGATCCATGCGCGGGTGATAGCAGAAGTACGGGATGTAGACGCCGGCACGCTTGGCCGCCTCGATGACGAGCTCGCCCGGCCGGCAGGCGATCTCCTTGCCGTCGACGGTGATGGTGATCGTCTCGGTTGTGGTCGTCATCTTCAGCTCGCCGCGGCCGTTACGGGTGCGCGCCGCATCGGACAACCACCCTCCGCGACGTGCTGCTCGTACTCGTCGCTGAAGAACTTCAGAGACGACAAGACGGGGCCCGTCGCGAAGTCGGCGAGGGCGCACAGGGCGCGGCCCGTCATGTTGTCACTCACGCTCTGCAGGAGGCCGAGGTCACGCTCGGTGCCCACGCCGTCCTCGATCCGCTGCAGGACCTGACCGAGCCAATAGGTCCCTTCGCGGCACGGCGTGCACTTGCCGCACGACTCGTGCTCGTAGAACTGCATCCATCGCCGGACGGTCCGAACGATGCAGGCGGTCTTCGGGACGACGATGATCGCGGTGGCGCCGAGGACCGAACCGGCCGTCATGAGCGACTCGTAGTCCATCCCCGTGTCGAGGTGCTCCTCGACGAGCATGGGCGTTGAGGACCCGCCCGGTGCGAAGGCCTTCATGCCGCGATCGTCAACGCCGCCCGCGAGCTCGATGCATTCGCGCACGGTCGTGCCCATCGGCACCTCGATGTTGCGCGGGTTGCGCACCGCTCCCGAGACGCTGACCACGGCCGTGCCGGGAGACTTCTCGCTCCCCCACTGCCTGAACCACTCGGCGCCGTTGCGGACGATCGGTCCGGCGTTCATCAACGTCTGTGTGTTGTTCACGACGGTCGGGCTCGCGTACAGACCTTCGATAGCCGGGAACGGCGGACGCGACCGCGGCATCCCTCGGAATCCCTCGAGCGATTCGAGGAGTGCCGTCTCTTCGCCGCAGATGTAACCACCGGCGCCTCTGTGGAGAACGACGTCGCACGAGAACGTGGAGCCGAAGAGGTTGTCGCCGAGGTACCCCTTCTCCCGCGCATCGGCGATGGCCCGCTCGAGGCGCTCGTGCGCGAGGACGAACTCGCCGCGACAGTAGATGAAGGCCTTGCGTCCGCCTATGGCGTACGAGGCGACGGCGAGGCCCTCGATGAGGGCGTGGGGATCCGTCTCCATCATCTCGCGGTCGTGATAGGCACCCGGCTCCCCCTCGTCGCAGTTCGCGACGACGTACCGCTCCTTCGGTGAGTCCTTCGGGATGAACGACCACTTCCGTCCGGTCGGGAACCCCGCTCCTCCACGTCCACGGAGCCCAGATGCATCCACCACGTCGATGACCTCTTGCGGCGTCATCTCGGTGACGGCCTTGCGCAGCCCTTCGTAGCCGTCGGTCTCGAGGTAGTGATCCAGCGTGTAGCTCTGCGGATGGCCGCGGCGACGGAAGATGACCTCCGGGGTCTCAGGCACTCGTCGCCTCCGGCATCGTGGCGTCTGATCGCATCTCTTCGATGACGTCGTCGAGCTCGCGGCCCCCGCGCAGCGCCGAGCACAGACGCTCGGCTCGTTCGGGCGTGAGCTTCGGGACGTCGCGGTAGTTCACCTGTGCCGCCGGCGCCGCGCTGCAGTACGCCAGACACTCGACGATCTCCCACGAGATGGCACCGTCGGCGGCGGCCTCGTGCTCCGGCCCGACCATCTCGCGCAGCTTCGCGACGGTGTCCTCGGCGGCCGCGAACTCGCATGCGCTCTGCGTGCACAGGCTGATCAGGTACCGTCCCGGCGATGCGCGCTTGAACATCGTGTAGAAGGTCACGACGCCGGCGACGTCCGCGGAGCTGAGCTGAAAGATCTCCGCCACTTCCCGGACGACGTCGTCGGTGATGTGGCCGACCTCGTCCTGGGCCGAGTGCAGCACGAGGATCAACGCCGACCGTTTCTGCGGGTAGCGCGCCATGAGCTCCCGGGCGCGCGCATGCAGTGCGTCCGACAGGACGTGGGAGCTCACCTGTCGACGTCTCCCATCACCGGGTCGAGCGACGCCAGGATCGCGATGAGGTCGGCCAGAAGGTGTCCGGGGGCCATGCGGGAGACGACCTGGAGGTTGACGAACGACGGGCCGCGGATGTGCAGACGCCACGGCCTCCCGCGCCCGTCGGAAGCGACGAACAGCCCGAGCTCGCCCCTGGGGCTCTCGATCGCCGCGTACACCTCGCCGGCCGGGACGTGCGGTCCTTCGGTGTAGAGCTTGAAGTGGTGGATCACCGCTTCCATGGACACGGGCAAGCGGTTCCTCGGCGGCGGGACGATCTTGCCCTCGGCCCGGAACGGACCTTCGGGTAAGCCCTCGAGAGCCTGCTGGACGATCTTCACCGACTCGCGCATCTCGGCCATACGGACGAGGTAGCGGTCGTAGCAGTCGCCGTTGGTGCCCACCGGGATGTCCCAGTCGAGCTGGTCGTAGACGAGATACGGGCTGAGCCGGCGGAGATCGCGTCCCACCCCTGACGCGCGCAGGTTCGGTCCCGTCACGCCGAGAGCTATCGCGTCCTCGGGCTTCAGCACGCCTATGCCCTGGTTGCGTCGGATCCAGATCGGGTTGTACGTGAGGAACTCCTCGTACTCGTCGAAACGCTTCGCCAGGAGCTCGGCGAGCTTCCGGATCATGTCGTAGTGCTCGGGGCGGAAGTCCATCGAGACGCCGCCGGGACGGAAGTAAGCGTGGTTCATCCGCAGCCCGGTGATGGACTGGTAGAGGTCGAGGATCTGCTCCCGCTCTCGGAAGGCGTAGGTCGCCATCGAGAGCGCACCAAGCTCGAGGCCGCCGGTGGCGAGCCACACGAGGTGTGAGCTCACGCGGTTCAACTCGCACATGAGCGTACGGATCCACTGACCGCGGGCGGGGACCTCCACGCCGGCGAGCATCTCAACGGCCATGCAGTACGCGAGCTCGTTGTGGAAGGGCGACAGGTAATCGGCGCGCGTGACGTCGGTAACGGCCTGTATCCAGTTGAGCGATTCGGCTTGCTTCTCGATACCGGTGTGGAGGTAGCCGATGACGGGCTCGACCGACACGATCTTTTCGCCGGACACCTCGACGACGAGTCTGAGCACGCCGTGCGTCGACGGGTGCTGGGGGCCGAGGTTGACGCGCATCGTCTCGTCCTCGACCCACAGGTCGCGGGTCTCGGTCTCGCGGGTGGTCGTGTCCGTCATGTCCCCTCCGGCTCCGGTGGGACCTCGATCTGTTCCTGCCTACCGCGCTCGGGGACACCGGCGGCCGGGGGTCCCGTCCACGTCCACGTCGACGGACGACCACGGTCGCGGCGCAGCCGCACGGGAACGCCGCCGGGCGAGGGACGACCGTCCGCCGAGACGATGTTCGCGCCGACGTAAGCCGGCTCGATCCGGTACTCGACGGGCACACCGCCGACCGGGTAGTCCTTGCGCAGCGGGTGACCTATCCACTCGTCGGGCATGAGGATGCGCTTGAGGTTGGGATGGCCGTCGAACACCACACCGAAGAAGTCGTACACCTCGCGTTCGTGCCAGTCGGCCGTAAGCCAGACCCCGACCACGGACGGGACGTGCGGCGCCTCGGTGTCGGGGAGCTGCACCTTCACGCGCAGCCGCCGAGCAGAATCGGCGCAAGCGAGGTGGTAGTTGATGTCGTAGCGCGGCTCTCGCGGGAGCCAGTCGACACCGCAGACATCCGAGAGCAGGTCGAAGCCGAACTCGTCCCGAAGCAGCGTGCAGACCTCGACCACACGCTCGGGCCCGACGAGGAGTACAGGCGTGTCGATCCCCTCGCTGGATCCGATAACGGATTCGGGAATCCGTTCACGAACCCGGGCCTCGTAGACGGCGAGCGTTGTCACCGGGGCACCTATCGCGCTCGTCCGAGTCGGAGAGGCTGCTTGCTGATCTTCTCGTGCAGCTGGAGGATCCCGGCCATGAGGATCTCAGGGGTCGGGGGACACCCGGGCACGTAGATGTCGACGGGGACTATCTGATCGACGCCCTGCAGGATCGCGTAGTTGTTGAACATCCCCCCGCACGAGGCGCACGCGCCCATGGAGATGACCCACTTGGGCTCGGGCATCTGGTCGTATATCTGCCGGAGGACCGGCGCCATCTTCTGGGAGACGCGTCCGGCCACGATCATCAGGTCGGCCTGCCGCGGAGAGGCCCGGAAGACCTCCATCCCGAAGCGTGCGAGGTCGTGGCGCGGCGCCACGGTCTGGATCATCTCTATGGCGCAGCAGGCGAGCCCGAAGGTGGCCGGGAAGACCGACGAGCGCCGGGCCCAGTTGACGAGCTTCTGGGCGTTGGCCGTGACTATCGCCGGGAGGCGTTCCTCTAGTCCCATTCGAGTCCGCCGTTACGCCACTCGTAGACGAAGGCGACGAGGAGAAGGCCGATGAAGACGCTCATGGCGATGAGCGAGAAGGCTGGGAACGAGCGGAAGCTCACGGCCCACGGGAAGAAGAGGATGACCTCGACGTCGAAGACCACGAAGAGCATCGCGACGAGGTAGAAGCGGACGGGGAACCGCTCGACCTTCGGGGCGATGTCGGTGATCCCGCACTCGTAGGGCATGAGCTTCTGCGGATTGGGGTCGGAGGGGGACAGTGCCTTGCCGGCGATGATGGTGACGACGGCGAAGGCGCCGGCCAGCATCAGCATGAAGGCGATCGGCAGGTAGCTCCCGAGCACGACCCCTCCTATCGCCTGGGCACCGAGTTCCCAAGGTAGTGGCGGCCCCGGAGGCCCGCCAACCACGTCGAACCCGCATACCCGCTGGACATCACCGCCTCAGGCGTGCTTGTGATTTCTTTCACAAAGCTACTACCCGCAGCGCGGCGGGTCAACCCTGCCGGGCGGGCTCTTGCGCGCTCCCGCGCGCTCCCAGTTAGATCGGGGGCGCTCACGCGCGCCCAAGATCGGGCGCGCTGCGCCCCCCGAACCCCCCGCGGAACCAGTGGCCGTTCGGCGCTAGCCGATCCTTATCGCGCTCGCTGCGCGCAACATCCCGCGTACGAGGGAGTCGCCTAGGCCGCCGCCGCGCTCCCGGTACAGATTCGCGAGCAGCTTGAACGCGAACTCCATCACCGGAGGGGTGCGCATCCCCACCGAGGTGAGCGCCCGCATGACGCGAGGGCGGCCGATGAG
>JBOGXL010000359.1:0-4572 GCA_050694575.1 Actinomycetota bacterium
CCGCCTACGTTCGTTCCGAGGCCGGTCGGGGCTGGCGCGAGTGGCTGTCGAAGCGAAACATCGACCGGTACGAGCGCTTGGAGCAGCTGGGCGAGGACTTCTGGCCCATGATCGCCAACGTCGAGGCAGAAGCCGTGATACGGCCTCTCGTAGGAGCCGGGTACTTCTACGACACGGTGCGCGAAGTCGAGGAGGCGGGAGTCCAGGCCGTGTACTCGGTTCGCGTCGACTCGGAGGACCACTCTTTCCTGGCGAGCGGCTTCGTGAACCACAACACCGAGTGCCGTCTCGACGCTCTTGCCCTCGAGGTGCTTGCGGGCATCGACGAGGACACCGTCGAGTTCGAGGACAACTACTCCGGAAACCGCAAGCAGCCCTCGGTCCTGCCCAGCCGCTTCCCCAACCTGCTCGTCAACGGCAGTCAGGGGATCGCCGTGGGGATGGCGACGAACATCCCGACGCACAACCTCAACGAGGTCATCGACGCGACGATCCACGCGCTCGATCATGCGACCGCGACGCCGAGGGATCTCATGAAGTTCGTGAAGGGCCCCGACTTTCCGACGGGCGGGACCATCCTCGGCCGTCAGGGGATCCTGGACGCCTACCTCACGGGACGAGGGTCGATCAAGATGCGCGCCTTGGCCGAGATCGAGGAGGGCAGGCGGGGCCAGGAGATCATCGTCACCGAGATCCCGTATCAGACGAGCGTGGGCAACATCGCCGGGCGCATCGCCGATCTCGTCAACTCGAAGCACCTGGACGGGATCCGCAACATCATCGATGCGTCGGCGCAAGGAAAGACCCGGCTGATAATCGAGCTCAAGCCCTCCGCCAACGCCAACGTCGTCCTCAACAACCTGTGGAAGCACACACCGTTGCAGACCTCGTTCCCCGTGAACATGGTGGCGCTCGTCGACGGCGTGCCACGCACGCTGAACCTCGCGCAGGCGATATCGGCGTACGCCGACCACCAGGTAGAGGTCGTCCGCCGGCGCAGCGAGTTCCGCCTAAGGAAGGCCCAGGATCGCGCGCACATCGTCGAGGGGCTGCTCAAGGCCCTGGACAAGATCGACGTGATCATCAAGCTGATCCGGGGATCGGCCGACCGCGACGACGCGCGCAAGAAGATGATGGCCGCGCCGCACAGGTTCAGCGAGATCCAGGCCAACCACATCCTCGACATGCCGCTCGGCCGCCTGACTCGCCTCGGCCGCAAGGAGCTCTCCGACGAGATTGCGCAGCTCAAGGCCACGATCAAGGAGCTCAAGGCGATCCTCGCGAGCGACGCGAAGCTGCGTGGCGTCGTCAAGGACGAGCTCGGCGCCGTCAAGACGCGCTTCGGCGACGAGCGCCGCACGCAGCTCGCCCCCGACGTCGGCGACATGGACATCGAGGACCTGATCACCGACGAGGAGATAGTCGTCGTGCGGACGCAGGCCGGCTACATCAAGACCGTCCAGGCCGCGAAGTACCGCACCCAGCAGCGCGGGGGCCGGGGTGTCCAGGGAGCGAACCTCAAGGAAGCCGATCTCGTCACGGAGATCGTGCACACCACGACCCACGCGCACCTGCTCCTCTTCTCCAACCAGGGCCGCGTCTTCCGTCTGCGCGCACACGAGATCCCGATGAAGGAGCGCACGGCCCGGGGGACGGCCCTCGTGAACCTCCTCCCCTTGCGCAAGGACGAGTCGATCGCCGCCGTGATAGGCGGAAAGGACTTCGACCGCGACGGCTACCTGTTCTTCGCGACCAAGCTCGGTCAGGTCAAGAAGACGCCGCTGCGCGAGTACGACAAGAGCCGGAAGGAAGGCTTCATCGCCATCAACCTTCGCCGCCGCGACGAGCTCGTACGGGTGATCGAGACCACCGGCGACGACGACATCATCATGGTCACGCGGAAGGGCCATTCGATCCGATTCACGGAGGAACATGTCCGGTCCATGGGCAGAGGTGCT
Source organism: Actinomycetota bacterium (assembly GCA_050694575.1). GTDB lineage: Bacteria > Actinomycetota > JAICYB01 > JAICYB01 > JAICYB01 > JBOGXL01. Next base: position 1,959 of record JBOGXL010000359.1, read on the forward strand.
GCGGGGGTCCGCGGGATGCGTCTGAAGCCCGACGACGTCGTGGTTTCGTGCGACGTGGTGGACAATGAGGGCAACATCCTCATCGTCACCGATGCCGGGTTCGGGAAGCGGACGGCGCTGAGCTACTGGCGGCGTATCCGTCGCGGTGGTCAGGGCATCCGGGCCATCAAGCTGATTGAGCGCAAAGGCTACGTGGTGGCCGCGTTCCTCGTGGAGCCCGAAGACGAGGTCTTTCTGGTGTCCTCGGGCGGGATCACGGTGCGTATCCCGGTGGCGGGCGTCTCGACGCAGGGCCGCGATGCCACGGGTGTGCGCGTGATGAGCCTCGAGCGCGGCCAGCGCGTCGCATCGGCGGCGCCGGTCTTCACCTCCCGCGACGGCGACGAGGAGTAGCCGCCTCGTGGCCACGCGCGGCCACGAGCTGATCGAGCACACGGCCGATGTCGGTCTGCGCGTGTGGGCCCCCACGCTCGGCGAGCTCTTCGCGGAGGCGGCGGTAGCGCTCGTCGACGTGATGGGAGCCACCGCGGCGCCCCCCGAACGTACCGAAGAGGTTCGTATGGATGCACCCGACCTCGACGCGTTGTTCGTCGATTGGCTCTCGGAGGTGCTCTTCCTCTTCGACGCACGCGGGTTCGTCACGTGCGCGGCCGACGTCCGTGTCTCCTCCGACCCGTGGCTGCTCGACGCCACCCTCGAGGGGGCCGGCGCGAGGTCCTTCGTGGCGCACGGTCCGGCCGTGAAGGCCGTCACGTATCACGGGCTCGAGGTCGAGAGCACGGCGGTGGGGTATCAGGCTCGCGTATATCTGGACGTATGACGTTTGGGATGGAGCGTGTCGGTGACGTCGTCTGGGAGATCCCCAAGTCGTCGGGGATGCGGGTCCCGGGACGCGTCTTCGCCTCCGCGCCGCTCATCGCGAAGGCCTCCGACGATAGGGCGCTCGGACAGGTAGCCAACGTCGCGCATCTGCCGGGCATCGTCGGCTACTCCTTCGCGATGCCCGACATCCATTGGGGGTACGGGTTCCCGATAGGCGGGGTGGCCGCAACCGACGTGGAGGCCGGAGGCGTCGTCTCACCGGGCGGCGTCGGGTTCGACATCTCCTGCGGCGTGCGTCTCATCCGGTCCGATCTCGACGTCGGCGAGCTCCGCGCTCGTGCCGACGACGTGGTGCGGGAGCTTGAGCACATCCCGCGCGGCGTCGGTGGCAAAGGCTTGATGCCGTTGACGTCCGCCGAGCTCGACACCGTGCTCCGTGACGGCGTCACCGCCGCATTGCGCAAGGGAGCCGGTTGGGGATCCGACGTCGAGGTCTGCGAGGACGACGGGCGGCTCGCCGAAGCGGATCCCGCAGCCGTGTCCGAGAAGGCGAAGGAGCGCGGTGCGCCGCAGCTCGGCTCGATGGGCGGGGGCAATCACTTCATCGAGGTGCAGTATGTGGACGAGGTGGCCGACGCCGAGGCCGCAGCGTGCTTCGGGCTCGCGCAGGGACAGGTCGTCGCCATGATCCACACCGGCTCACGAGGTATCGGACATCAGGTGTGCACAGACGAGGTGCGGACGATGGACCGCGCGATGTCGAAGTACGGCATCAGCGTCCCGGACAGACAGCTCGCGTGCGTCCCCGTGCGATCACCGGAGGGTGAGCGTTACCTCGCGGGCATGGCCGCGGCGGCGAACTACGGACGCGCGAACCGTCACGTCCTCACCGACGGCGTGCGGCGAGCCTTCGAGCGTGTGTTCGGTTCATCGGCCCTCGATCTCGGCATGCACGTCGTGTACGACGTGTCGCACAACCTCGCCAAGCTCGAGCACCACGATGTCGATGGACGCAGCACGCTCCTGTGCGTGCACCGCAAGGGGGCAACTCGCGCCTTCGGGCCGGGGCATCCGGAGGTCCCCGAGCGCTACCGTGCCGCCGGACAGCCCGTGCTGATCCCGGGCAGCATGGGTACGTCGTCGTGGGTCCTCGTGGGGACGTCGGCCGGCGAACGGGCGCAGGAGCTCGGATGGGCATCGACCTGTCACGGCGCCGGTCGGTTGATGTCACGGAAGGCGGCTACGAAACGGATGCACGGACGGGAGCTCAAGCAGCAGCTGGCGAGCGAAGGGATCCGCGTGTCGTCCCAGCAGGTCCGCCTCCTCGCCGAGGAAGCACCGTACGCGTACAAGGACGTCTCTGAGGTCGTTGGCGTGTGCGAAGCGGCCGGGTTGTCACGCCGCGTAGCGCGTCTCCGTCCGCTCGTTGTGGTGAAAGGCTGACGGCGTGACGGAACGCCGCGTCGTCCGCGCGGTGAACGTCCAGACCGGCGTGCGAATGGCCTTCGCGATGACGTTGTGCGTGTGGGCGATCGGCTTCGTGCTTGTGGTGGCGTTGTACATCCTTGGGCTCGTCTCCGGCGGCCTCGGCGGGGTCGAGGGATTCATCGCGAGCCTCGGGTTCACGGGCTTCAGACTGGCGATCCTGCCCTTCCTCGGCGCGTACATCCTCGTTGCCGGTATCGCGTCGGCGGTGGTTGCGGTGGTCGCCGGGATCTTGTGCGTCCTGTACAACTCGCTGGTGCAGATCGTCGGCGGGGTCGAGGTAGCTTTGGAGGAGCACGCGCCGCCA
>JBOGXL010000360.1:0-4519 GCA_050694575.1 Actinomycetota bacterium
ATGGGTTGCCTCGTGAACGGGCCCGGTGAAGCGCGCGAAGCCGACGTAGGGCTCGCGCTGACCAAACACGGCGGGACGATCTTCCGCAAGGGCCAGCGTGTCCGCGACGTCGGTCCGGAAGAGATGCTCGACGTCCTGCTCGACGAAGTGCAGCGAACGGCCGACGCGGTCGGGGAGCCGGACCGCAAACGTCTGCCCGTCGTTCCGGCGTAGGCACTACCCTCGTCCCCATGCGATTCGGGCGTCTCTTCGGGCAAACCCTCCGTGATGCGCCCGCCGATGCCGAGATCCCTTCGCACAAGCTGCTGATCCGGGGCGCGTTCATCAGACAGATCGCCGCGGGTATCTACGCCTGGCTCCCGCTCGGCCTCCGGGTGCTCAAGCGCGTGGAGCAGATCATCCGCGAGGAGATGAACGCACAAGGTGCTGTCGAGGTGCTCATGCCGTTGCTGCAGCCCGGTGAGCTGTGGAAGAAGACGGGCCGTTGGGACGATTTCGGTCCCGTCCTGTACAGGATCAAGGATCGTTCCGAGCGTGACTTCTGTCTCGCGCCGACGCACGAGGAGATGATCACGACCCTCGCGGCGTCGGAGCTTCCGTCCTACCGCGATCTTCCGTCGATCCCGTACCACATCCAATGGAAGTTCCGGGACGAGCCACGGACGCGCGGCGGCCTCCTCCGAGGACGGGAGTTCCTGATGAAGGACGCGTACTCCTTCGACGTGAACGAGGAAGCCCTCGGCGTGAGCTACGCGAAGATGACCGAGGCGTACCAGCGCGCCTTCCAGCGCTGCTCGCTGGACACCCGGATGATCGAGGCTCAGCCCGGCGAGATGGGTGGGTCGGGCCGGAACCACGAGTTCATCCAGCCCGCACCGGCCGGCGAGGACACGTTCGTGACGTGCGAACGCGGCGATTACGCCGCCAACGCCGAAGTGGCCGCGGCACGCGCTCCGCGGGCCTACGACTTCGGTGACGCTCCGGCCGAGCCGCAGAAGGTGCACACGCCGGGCAAGGTCACGGTGGCTGCGGTCGCCGAGTTCCTGGGGGCCGAGCCACGACAGCTGGCCAAGTCGCTGCTGTACCGCGCGGGCGACGAGATCGTCTGCGTCGTCGTGCCTGGGGATCGCGACGTGAACGAGTACAAGCTCAGCCCGGTCCTCGGCGGCGTGTTCCCGAGGATGCTCGGGGACGAGGAGTTCGAGGCGCGCGGCATCGCCAAAGGCTTCTCGGGCCCCGTCGGCCTCGACGGGACAAGGATCGTCGCCGACCGCTCACTCGAAGGTGCGCGCAATCTGGTCACCGGCGCCAACGAAGCCGATCATCACCTGACGGGTGTGGTGGTCGGTCGTGACTTCACACCCGACGTCTGGGCGGACATCGTCGTGGCCGAGCCCGGAGATCTTTGCGAGCGCTGCGGCGGAAAGCTCGTCTTCGAGCGGGGCATAGAGGTCGGTCACATCTTCGAGCTCGGGACGAAGTACTCGAAGGCGCTCGACGCGGGGTTCACCGACGAGTCGGGACGGCGCGTCCACTACGTGATGGGTTGTTACGGGTTCGGCGTTTCGCGAACCATGGCCGCCGTCGTGGAGGCTCACCACGACGAACGAGGGATCATCTGGCCGAAAGCCGTGGCTCCCTACGAGGTGGGGATCGTCCAGATCGGCGACGACCCGTCTATCTCGTCGGCTGCGCAGGACCTCGAGGCCGGGCTCGAGGCCGCCGGCGTCGGGTGCGTCCTCGACGATCGCCCGGGCGTGTCACCCGGCGCGAAGTTCGCCGACGCCGACCTCATCGGCTATCCGTTGCAGATCGTCGTGGGGAAGACGTTCCTGAATTCCGGGAAGCTCGAGGCGAAGATCAGAGCGACGGGCGAGCGGTTGGAGATCGAGCCGCACGTCGACGAGGTGCGTCGACTCGTCGATAGCTGTCGTTAGGTCACGCCGTCGACTTGATGAAGGCCGTGACCTTCTCGACGTACGCGTCGGGATGCGTCATGTGCGGGACGTGGCCGGCTCCCGGATACATCTCACGCTGCGCCTTCTTCAGCGTTCGCTGGAGCCTGGCGAGGATGACGGCGAAAAACGGTGGACTCTGATCGCCCTCGCTGAGGAGTACCGGACCGGAGTACGTCCCCAACGCGTCGAGGTCGATCGCCGGCCATCCTTCGTCGGCCTGTTCGTTGGCCCACGTGGGGGCGTTGGTCTTGAACGTCTGCTGAATCGGACCCGGTAGCTGATCCCACATCCCCGGGCCGAGCGCGACCTCCTCGACGAATCGTTTCGCTGCCGCATCGACCTGTCCGGCTCGGATCTCGTCGAGGACGACTGTGATCTTGGCGTCCGTCTCGTCCAGCACGCGCTGCGCATCGGGATCGTCCACGATGGCCATCAGCGGCGGCTCATGAACGGCGAGTGATCTGACGAGCTCGGGTCTGCGAGCGGTCATCGCAAGCGAGATCGAGCTGCCGAAGGAGTTGGTGGCGAGGTGGCACGGTGCGATGTCCAACGCTTCGATGAGCGCCGCGAGGTCGTCCTCGTCGTCTCGGCGCACACCGTTCCCCGGTTTCTCGCTGTTGCCGTGGCCGCGGCGGTCGTAGGTGATCACGCGGAACGAGTCCGAGAGACCGGGCACGACGCCGCTCCACCCGAACCGGTCCGTCCATGAGCCGTGGACCATCAGGAGCGGGTACCCGTCACCGACCGACTCGTAGAAGAGATCGACGTCATTCACTCGCTGTATCGGCATCCTGTTCTCCCTCTCCGCGTCCCGGAAGCCGCTGTCGTATCGCGGCCGGTGTTTCGAGGATCACGCCCGTGACCTGGGCGGCCACCTTCAGGCCTTTGAAGAGCGTCGGCTGGTCGATCGGAGCGACGACGCGTACGACGCCGCTCTGCGAGGACTCCATCTCCAAGCCGTTGCGCTTCAGGAGGTCGAGCATGCGCGTGTTCTCGGCGAGCACCTCGGCGGTGAAGGCCTCGAGCCCTGCGCCGCGGCCGACCTCGCGCATCCGCTCGAGCAGCGCGCTGCCGAGACCGACGCCTTGGTAGTCGTCGCGCACGACGATGGCCGCTTCGGCGACGTTCGGCTCGTTGACGTCGAACCGTCCGACGCCGACGAGCCTCTTGCGGCGCTCTTCCTTCACTTCGGCGGCTATCGCGAAGCGCTTGGAGAAGTCGACGTTGGCGAGGTATTCGGCCTCGGCCTTCGACAGTTTCGGTTTTGGTCCGAAGAAGCGGAAGTACTGGGAGTCGAAGGACAGGCTGTTGTGGAGGTCGATGAGGCGCTCGGCGTCCCTGCGGTCGAGCGGTCGCAGTACTACCGATCGCCCGTCGCGGAGCGTGATCGATTCGCGGATGAATTGGAAGGGGTTCATGGGGCGCATGGTACTCCCGGCCTCGTGAAGCGTTGGTTAACGCCATGCGACTCCCACTCGAGCTGGCGGGGGGACTCGAACCCCCGACCCCCTCCTTACCATGGAGGTGCTCTGCCGACTGAGCTACGCCAGCGGGAATCCTGCAAGGATACAAGCCGGCCCATCGGCGTCCGACGACAAGGAGGTAACAGCCGTGTCCGATCTCCGCTACGACGACCGCGTCGCGATCATCACAGGCGCCGGCGGCGGCCTGGGCAAGTCGCACGCCCTTCTGCTGGCCTCCCGCGGCGCGGCCATCGTCGTCAACGACCTCGGCGGAAAGACGGACGGCACCGGATCGGGCCACACGATGGCCGAGCTCACGGTGAAGGAGATCGAGCAGGCCGGGGGCCGGGCCATCGCGAACTACGATTCCGTCGCCACGCCCGAAGGCGGCGAAGCGATAGTCCAGGCCGCACTGGACGCTTTCGGCCGCGTGGACATCGTCATCAACAACGCCGGCATCCTTCGCGACAAGTCGTTCGCCAATCTCGCTCCGGAGGACCTCGATGCCGTCCTCGACGTGCACCTGCGGGGAGCGTTCTTCGTCACTCAGCCGGCCTTCCGAGCGATGAAGCAACAGCAGTACGGACGTATCGTCATGACGGCTTCGGCCGCCGGTGTCTTCGGCAATTTCGGCCAGACGAACTACGGAGCGGCGAAGATGGGGCTCGTCGGTCTGTCGAACGTGCTCGCCGTCGAAGGGAAGAAGTACAGCATCACGTCCAACGTCATCGCGCCGCTCGCGAAGACGCGGCTCACCGAGGATCTGCTCGGCCCCCTCGGTGAAAAGCTCCAGCCCGAGCAGATCTCGGGACTCGTCGCGTACCTCGTGTCCGAGGAATCCACGTTGACGCACGAGGTGTTCTCGGTCGGCGGCGGCCGGGTCGCTCGCGTGTTCGTCGGACTCTCGCCGGGCTGGTTCGGCGGTGCCGACTCGACGCCGTCGCCGGAGGACGTGCGGGACAACCTCGACCAGATCCGCAGCACGGACAACTTCACCATCCCGTCCAGCGCGCAGGACGAGCTGATGGCGCTCGCGCCGTTGATGGCCGGACAGTCCTAGTGCCTATCGACCTCGAGAAGGTCGTGGGGGCCGAGCTC
>JBOGXL010000361.1:0-2855 GCA_050694575.1 Actinomycetota bacterium
GCGACGGCGAACATCGCCACGGCGAGCGAGGCGAAGCCGATGCCGATCTTCTGGCGCATCCCCTGGTCCATCTCCTACAGGGTAGGCGCAGTCGGGCCCGGGCGCAGATATCCGGCTCTCATCGATCAGCCGTCGTCCAGGGCAGGGAAGACGTCGGTGCCGAAGGCCGACAGCACTTCGAGGCGGTGGACGGGCAGCCCGGTGAAGATCACATGCTGGGCCCCCGCGTCGATGAGGGCCTTCGCCGGCTCTATCGCGGCGTCTCCGGGCGGCGTGATGGTCATCACGGTGCGCTCGATCTCGTCGTAGTCGCGCCCGACGTCCTCACAGTGGCGAGCCAGGACGTCGAACTTGTGTCGGACCTCGTCCGGCGAGCCGGAGACGTTGCACGCATCCCCGTACTGCGCGACGAGGCGCAGGGTCTTCCGCTCGCCCCCACCGCCGATCATGATCGGCGGATGCGGTGACCGCAGCGGCTGCGGCGAGCAGATCGTCTCCTCGAGCGTGTAGTGCTTGCCCTTGTACGGACCGTTGTCCTCCGACCACATCTGCAGCGCGATCTGGACGACTTCCTCGAGCCTCTCGAAGCGTTCGCGCATCGAGGGGAACGTCACGCCGAGGCCGACGTGCTCGCGCTCGAACCAAGCGGCGCCTATCGCGTACCACGCCCGTCCCCCGGAGAGCACGTCGAGCGTCGTTACCTGCTTCGCCAATACGCCGGGGTTCCTATACGTCACGCCCGTCACGAGGGGGCCGAGCGTGATCCGCTCCGTCACACCGGCGAGGTAGCCGAGCGTCGTGTAGCTCTCGAGCATGTCCATCTCGGCATGGCCGATCCCGGGCAGTTGAAAGAAGTGGTCCATCACCCACAACGAATGGAACCCGGCCTCCTCGGCCGTGCGCGCGACGTCCGCGAGCACCTGCCCGTCGTTGTCCGGTGAGCCGCGCCAACTGAACCATGGGATCTGCAGACCGAATCTGACCACCCTCACCTCCCAGCGACAGGGGTCAGTCTAGTCAGTCGGGCGTATCCGCCGAGATGCGCGTCGCGAGCGTCTTCGCTTGTTCGTACACGTCATCGACGGAACGGCCGGTGCGGTCGGCGACGTCGGCGCAGTCGCCGAACTCCGGTGCGAGGTTGACTATCTCGTCACCGAGCGTCGCGACCTTCACGCGCACGTCGTAACCGTCGACGCGCACATAGAGCTCTGATCGATCGAGCGTCCATCTCGTCGTTTCGCGTCGACGCAGGCCGAGGGTCGTCGTGTGCCGGAACACCGCTTCCACGATCTGCGGCTCGTCGGAGGGACGGGCGAGGACCGAGAGCAGGAAGGCCGGCCGCGTCTTCTTCATCAGGATCTGTGTGATCCAGGCGTCCAGGGCACCCGACCGGATGATCGTCTCCACGGCGTGGCCCAGCGACTCGGGGGTCTGGTCGTCGATGTTGGCCTCGAGCAGCACGACGGCTTCCACGTTCGCGGCCGAGCCGGCCGGCGAGCCGATCAGGACGCGACAGATGTTCGGCTGCTCCGTGTCACGTGTTCCTCCGCCGACGCCCGTGGCCTGAAGGATCATCTCCGGCAGCGGCCCGAACGCCGCTTCGTGGGCGATAAGGATGGCCGCCCCCGTCGGGGTGACGAGCTCGGTGGACGCGTCGACACCGCGAACCGTCGCACCCGCGAGCAGCTCGAGCGTCACGGGAGCCGGGAGCGGCAGGCGGCCGTGCGCCGACGCGACATGTCCGACGGGCATCGGTACGGGCGCGGCGGTGACGGTCGTGACGTCCAAGGTGTGCAGGCCCGCCGCGGCCCCTATCAGGTCTACAGCCGTATCGGCCGAGCCGAGCTCGTGCAGGTGGACGTCATCCACAGAGGTCCCATGGACGACACCTTCGGCCTGCACGACCGCATCCAGTCCACGCATCGCCCGGCGACGCGCGACGGGATGGACGTCGGCGCGATCGAGCGCCGCCTTGAGCTCGGACGGCGTATGCGTCGCGTCCCCCGTCTTCACTTCGGCCCGCAGACATGCGAGGCCGCCACGTTCGTCGTCGATGAACGTGACGGCGCATCCCAGGTCGAGTGATGCGACGGCGTCGGCGATCACGCCCTGGACGTCGACGCCGAGACGACGGCCGGCGTCGGCGAGGGCCGCGATGGTCATGTCGCCGGACGCTCCCGAAGCCAGATCGAAGTACGCGAGTCGGGTCATCGCTTCCGCGTGGCCAGGGCCGCGAAGAATCCGGCACCGAACCCGTTGTCGATGTTCACGCACACGACCTGTGGTGTGCAGGAGTTGAGCATGCCGAGGAGCGCGGCCAGCCCACCCAGCGAGGTGCCGTACCCGATCGATGTTGGAACCGCGACGATGGGGAGCCCGGTAAGGCCGCCGACGACGGTCGGCAGCGCGCCCTCCATCCCCGCGACGACGACGAGCGCGTCGCAACTCGAGATGCGCTCGAGCTTCGCGACCAATCGATGGAGCCCGGCGACTCCGACGTCGTAGATGCGATCGACCGTCGCGCCGGCCGACTCGGCGGTCAAGGCCGCCTCTTCGGCCACCGGTATGTCGGCCGTCCCGGCGGCGAGAACGCCGACGGTCCCCGCCGCGACGACGGGATCGCGCGCGAGCCGGATGATTCCGGCGTCGGCGTGGAACTCGGCTTCGGGTGCCACGCGGCGAACGGCTGCGTACGCCTCGGCCGTGGTTTTCGTGACGAGGATCGGGCCGCGGTTGCGTTCCTGGAGGCGATCGACGATCTCGGCGATCTGATCGGGCGTCTTGCCGATCCCGAGGACCGCTTCGGGCAGACCCCAGCGCTCTTCGCGCTCGTGGTCGAGGTTGGCGAACGGAGC
>JBOGXL010000362.1:0-3629 GCA_050694575.1 Actinomycetota bacterium
ACCTGGCTTCGATAGGCCACCCGATCGTCGGCGACGCCGCCTACGGACGGGACAGGACGCTGGATCGCCGGCTCGGCCTGGGCCGTCCCTTCCTGCATGCCTTCCGCCTGTCCTTCGCTCACCCACGGAGCGGCGAGCGGGTAGACGTCGAGTCCGACCTTCCTGTGGAACTTTCGGCAGCCCTCGATACGCTTCGCCGGTGAGACGCAACACCCAGCTCCGGCTCCAGGCCTTCGCGGCCGTCTTCGTCGGGCTCGTGGCCGCCGCGATGCTCAGCGGTGATCGCGCGGGCGCCCCACCCATCGCCGGTCGGCTCGGCCCGACGCCCGGGCCGAATGCGACCGGTCACGTGGAAGCCAAGCGCGGCTACCTCGATCGGATCGCCTCAGAAGACCCCGACGCCAAGGCCGCCGCACTCGTGTCTTTCTCGAGGTTCGTCCGATCCCCGGATGTCGCGACGATGGTCGGCGGACTGAAGAGCTCGGTCGTCTTCGTCCGGTTCCCGGAGAGCCCGTTCGAGGCCATCGCCCTGACGAAGTCACTCGAGGAAACGATGTCCACGCGTGCGGACGAGCTCGCCGACGACGTCCGGGCCGAGGTCGTGTCGCTCGAAGCCCAGCTCCGGGAGGCTCAGGGGGCCGAGCGCGAAACGCTGTCGGCCTCCCTCGAGCGACGACGCCAGGCCCTCAACGGGCTGACCGCCGACTGTGCGTGCATCTACGCCATAGGACTGGAGAGTTCCACGTTGGCGCAGCTGGCGGCGCTCCAGGGGCGCGGCGAGGTGCAGCTGGTGGACGTCCCCGACCCGGTGACGACGTCGCTCGAGGGCTGGCACCTGACGCCCGTCGTGCCCGCGGCGGGCGCCTAACCACGGGTTGGTTGTAGTTCGCTGGACGCGTCTGTTTGGGGCGGTACGATTCCGGCGATGCCGACCCCAGGCCGTGCTTCCCCGCGCCCGTCGTGACCTCGAAAAACTTCACCCACCTGCACGTCCACACGGAATATTCGATGCTGGACGGCGCCGCCCGGATCCGTCAGCTCGTCGGCGAGGCGGCCCGCCTCGGGATGCCGGCGCTGGCGATCACCGACCACGGCGCCCTCTACGGGCTCATCGACTTCTACGAGGCCTGCCACGACGCCGGGGTGAAGCCGATCCTCGGCTGCGAGCTGTACCTCGCCCGCGGGTCGATGACCTCGAAGCTCCCCGGCGACGACAACCCGAAGACGATCCAGCACATCACCGTGCTCGCGCGGGACGAGCGCGGGTACCGCAACCTCCTCAAGCTCGCCACCGACGCGTCGCAGGTCGGGTACTACTACAAGCCCCGCGTCGACATGGATCTGCTCGCCGAGCATTCCGAAGGTCTCATCGGCACGACGGGCTGCCTGAACGGACACGTCCCGCGCCTCGTCCTCGAAGGGCAGATCGAGCAGGCGCGTGAGGCGGCGGGGCGCTGGCGCGAGATCTTCGGCGCCGACTCCTTCTTCATCGAGCTGCAGAACCACGGGATCGCCGACCAGGACGTCGTCAACCGACAGCTCGTCGAGTTCTCGAAGGAGCTCGCCATTCCGCTGCTCGCCACGAACGACCTGCACTACACGAACCAGTCCGACTCCGAATCGCACGACGTCCTGCTCTGCATCCAGACGGGAGCCACCGTCGACGAGCCGGGTCGTCTTCGCTTCGACAGCGACGCCTTCTACCTGAAGTCGCGCGAGGAGATGGAAGAGGTCCTCGGGCACTACCCGGAGGCCCTGGACAGAACGCTGGACGTCGCCGAGATGTGCAACGTGAAGATCGCTTTCGGGGAGCTCCAGCTTCCCGATTTCGTCCCCCCGGACGGATCCACGCTGGACGAGTACCTCCGTCGCCTCGCCTCCGAGGGCGCTCGGCAGCGGTACGGCGAGCCGCTCCCGGCCGAGGTGCGGCAACGGCTCGACTACGAGCTCGAGGTCATCGGACGGATGGGGTTCGCGGGCTTTTTCCTCATCGTGGGCGATCTCGTGAACTGGGCGAAGAGCAAGGGCATCCGCGTCGGCCCCGGCCGCGGATCGGCGGCCGGCACCATCACGTGCTACTCGCTCGGGATCACCGCGCTCGACCCGCTGCGGTACGGCTTGGTCTTCGAGCGGTTCCTCAACCCCGAGCGGCGGGAGATGCCCGACTTCGACATCGACTTCGACGAGCGCCATAGGGGCGAGGTCATCCGGTACCTGCGGCAGCGCTACGGTGAGGACCGCGTCGCCCAGATCGTCACCTTCGCGACCATCAAGGGCAAGAGCGCCATACGCGACTCGGCCCGGGTGCTCGGCTACCCGTACGGGATGGGGGACAGGCTCGCCAAGATGTTCCCCCGTCCGCTGCTCGGCAAGGACCCGGCTCTCCAGGACTGCTTCGAGCGCTCGAAGGACTCGAAGTGGACGTACGCGTTCACGGAGGCGGCCGAGCTCAGGAAGGCCTACGAGGAAGAGACGGACGCCCGCCGTATCCTCGACGCCGCTCGCAAGCTCGAGGGGCTGCGACGGCAGACGGGTGTCCACGCCGCCGCCGTCGTTATCGGCCCGGAGCCGCTCGTCAACCAAACGGCGCTCCAGCGGACGGACAACGACGACGTCGTCACCCAGTACGAGATGCACGCCATCGAGAAGCTCGGCCTCCTTAAGGTGGACATCTTGGGGCTGGGCAACCTCACCGTGCTCGAGCTCACCGTCGAGCTGCTTCGCGCCAGGGGTGTGGATGTCGACATCGACCAGGTTCCGCTCGACGACCCGAAGGTGTTCGAGCTGCTCCAGCGCGGAGAGTCCGATGGCGTCTTCCAGCTGGAGTCCGAAGGGATGCGGCGACTGCTGAAGTCGCTGCGCCCCGACCGTTTCGAGGACATCGTTGCCCTCATCGCGCTCTACCGTCCGGGTCCGATGCAGGAGATCGACAAGTACATCGACTCCAAGCACAACCCGGGCAAGGTCGTCTATCCGCACCCGCTCCTGGAGGACGTTCTTCGCGACACGTACGGCGTCATCGTCTATCAGGAGCAGGTCCTCCAACTGTTGCAGCGCATCGCGGGATACACGGCCGGCGAAGCCGATCTCGTACGCAAGGCGGTGGGCAAGAAGGTCGAGAAGCTCATGAAGGCCGAGGAGCCCCGGTTCCTCGAAGGCGCTGTGGGGCAGGGTCTGACCGAAGAGCAGGCGCGCGGTCTGTGGCATCTCATCCAGCCCTTCGCCGGCTACTCTTTCAACCGCGCTCACTCGGCGTGCTACGGCCTCATCGCGTACCAGACGGCGTACTTGAAGGCTCACTACCCCGTGGAGTACCTCTCGGCGCTCCTGACGTCCGTCCGCGATTCGAAGGACGAGAAGACGAAGTACCTCGGGACGGCTCGCAAGATGGGCGTCGAGGTTCTCCCACCAGACGTGAACCTCTCCCAGTCCGAGTTCGCGCCCGACCCCGCGAGGGCCGAGTGCGTCAGATTCGGCTTGGCGGGCATCCGCAACGTCGGCGAAGGCGTCGTCGAGCAGCTCCTCGCCGCGCGTCGTGGCGGTGATCCGTTCAAGGACTTCTTCGACTTCTGCTGGCGCGTCGATGTAGCCGTGCTGAACAAGCGCACCATCGAGTCGATGATCAAGGC
>JBOGXL010000363.1:0-3119 GCA_050694575.1 Actinomycetota bacterium
ACGACGCTCACGCTTAGCGACGATGTTGCGGCTCTGCTCAAACGCGCTCGCGCCCGCGCAGGTGGCACCCTTCGCGGCGTGGTGAACGAGGCTTTGCGGCGGGGTCTGTGCGAGATGCTCGAGGAACGGCCCCCATCCCGGCGGTTCCGTACCAAGCAGGTATCCCTTCGGCCCTCGGTCCCCGACATAGACGACGTCGCGGAGGCACTGGCGGTCGCCGAGGGAGAGCGCTTCTCCTGATCCTCATCGACGCCAACATCTTGGTCTACGCGCATGTCCGAGACTTCGCACAGCACGAGCGCTCGCGCACGTGGCTCGACGAACGTCTCTCGGGCCCGGGACGCGTCGGTCTGCCGTGGCCCTCGCTCGTCGCCTTCGTCCGGCTGGTGACGAATCCGCGCGTGTTCGAGCGTCCGGAAGCGGTCGCCCAAGCCTGGGTCCAGGTCGAAGCGTGGCTCGATGCCGACCCATCCTGGATCCCGTTGCCGACCCCCGAGCATCGGGCGGTTCTCGGACGACTGCTCACGGCGGCGAACGCCCGCGCGAACATCGTTCACGACGCTCACCTCGCCGCACTGGCGATCGAGCACGGGTTGGCGGTCGCCTCGACCGACGGCGACTACGCGAGGTTCGCCGACATCGAGTGGATCAACCCCCTCGACGCCTGACCCACCCGGTAGTCAGGGGACGAGGACGCCGTGGACGGGCGGCGGTGAGGCGCCCTCGCCGGCCATGGTGCGGATGAGCTCGTCGAGCGAGTCGAGCGACGCCGTCGTCCGCGGCAGCTCGGCGAACGGATACTTCCCGGAGGCCAGCAGATCGAGCGCCTGCCGATACGCGGCGGTATCGACGCCCAGGGCGCCGACGATCTTCAGCTCCTTGTAGACGATGAGGTCGGGCCAGAAGCCCGGCGTCTCGGCCGAGCCGCGCGTGCCGGCCATGACGATGGTTCCGCCCAGACGAGCCAGCGAGATGGCTTGCGCGAGGGCGGCGGGGGCTTTGGCGGTGACGTCCACGACGACGTCGGCGAGACCTCCCGTCGCGTCCTTCAGGGCTCGGGCGGGATCCGTCGCGCCGACGTCCACCGCGAGGTCCGCGCCGAACTCAGGCGCCTGGCGGAGCCGCTCGTCGTCGTTCGGTCCCACGCCGGTGACCATGACGAACGACGCACCGGCCTCCTTGGCCGCTGCCGCGCACGACAGTCCGCGGATGCCGGGCCCGAGCACGGCGACGACGTCGCCGGTGCTCGTGCCCGGCACCTCCACCCCCCAGCGGAACCCCGCACCGAGCGGGTTGAACACCGTCGCCAGGACCGGGTCGAGCTCCTCGGGGATCTTCAGCAGCATCGAGTCGGGCGCGAGGTACTGATGGGTGGCGTAACCGCCCCACAACCCCGGCGACACGTCGACGCGGACGCTGCCGTACATGTCGGCGAGCCCGTGACGCGCGCATCGCCTGTACTCGCCGGCGCGGCACGGGTCGCACTCCCGGCACGACAGGAATACCTCGACGGCCACGCGGTCCCCAACACCAACGCCCCAACGCTCCGAGGCGCGTGACCCTACCGACTCGATGACGCCAACGGTCTCGTGCCCCGGAACGAACGGATGGGGGCCGGGGAGGTGTCCGGTGTAGAGCTCGTGGTCGGTGCCGCAAAGACCGCACGCTTCGACGCGCAACAGTCCGTCGTCGTCGCCTACCTCGGGCAGCGGGAGCTCGACCGGAGTGAGCGCGCGCGCAGCCTTGAGAACGAGCGCCTGCGCGTTACTCACGCGCACAGGATAGAACGCCGCCCGGTGTGCTGAAGGTCCTGAACGTTCGAGCACGGTCTGACTTGAATACGCTGCCCGTTCCTCTCGCTTAGCGGGCCTTCACGCCCACGCCAAGTAGGAGCGTGCGATAGAAGGCGGGACGCAGCTCCTGGTGAACACGGAAGGCAACGGAGCAGTTTGGCAGACAACAACCTCGGAGCTTCAGTATTGGAGGTACCGCGCGTGGTCAGTCAATAAGCTCGCTCCACGGAGCGATCGAGACTATGACTTCCTCCAGCTCAACGCAATCCGTGAGCCGCGTGCGGGTTGGGATCTGCGCCAGGCACGAGTAACGAGGCCGCTGGATGGATGACTGAGGAACGACTCAGCCCGGGTCCTACGGCGATTCGCGGAGGTTGACGTTCGTATAGCCTTCGTACATACTTCGTAGGATGAACGTACGAACTCGGTTACAGATGTTTAATCCCGGCGAGTTGCCGCTTGCACTCCTGGCACTCTCGGAGGAGGAGCCCCGAAAGGCTTACGAGTTCATTGCTGAGTTGGATCGACGCTTTGGCCCGACGTACCGCTCATCGCCTGGCGGAATCTACCCGGCACTGACTGCCCTTACGCGGGAGCGCCTACTCAAGACGGAAGCCGACGGACGTGCCAGGCGCTATCGACTCACTAGCCGCGGGCGAGAGGCTCTGGATCGTCGTCGGAGCCAATTGGCGGCGCTCGAAACGCGTACCGGAGCCCGGCTGCGCGCTGACGCGTCGCTGCGTCCTGTTCTTGACCGGTTCACTGAGCGAGCGATGAAGTTCTCCGGCTACGCCGACCCGGCGATGGTAGAGAGTGTCCTCGATGAGGCTTGGCGTCGCATCGAGGAACTGAAGGGAGGAGCGGATGGCCTCGAGAGGTGACGCTTTTGATAGAGCTGTACATCGAGAGCGCTTGATTCGAAGGCGCGTCGATCTTCTTGACTCGCCAGAGAAGCTGATGAAGGTCTATTGGCGCTTCATTATGGCGCTTGGGATTGGGTGGGGCGTCTTACTGGCTGTTCATTGGTACATGTTCCCAAGTCCGCGGTGGATGGCGGTGTTGCACACAGTGGTGTTCGCTCTGCTTGTGTGCGCTGCGGGGGCTTCGGCGGCACTCATGAGATTCGTCAGGCTTCACGAACCCGAAGTCTTCGATAGCGATCAGACGGAATAGCGGAGAGGAATTGTCAAATGTTGTGGATTGAGCAGTGATCACGCAGCGTCCTCTTCGCTTCGCTCGACGAGCTTTCCGTTGACGAACTTCGCTCCGGCGCGCACGAGCGCGACGAGCTTGTGACCGTCGATCTTCCGCCACCTCCCTTCGGCG
>JBOGXL010000364.1:0-6613 GCA_050694575.1 Actinomycetota bacterium
GCGTCGAAGAAGTCTCCTGGCGAGGCGATGGACGCATTGATCTCGATCAGCGGCTCCCCGTTGCGTTCGCCGATCACCGGACCGTAGTACTTGTCGGTCCCCTTGGCTTCGTCCCAGAGCTCTTCCAGCTTCGCGTCGGCCGGAACCATTGCCGAGAGCACAACCTTTCGGCCGAGTGCTTCAGTCAGCCTGTCGGAGACATCGGCGTCGTTCGTCGTCGCCTCGGATCCGTCGGGAAAGGTGATGTGCGCGATGCGTGGCTGTTCGGAGACGAGCTTGGCGCGGAATCCGAACAGGCCGCCCCACAGGTCGTGACGCTTGGCACTGCACACCTTGCCCGTCTCCTCGTCGATCAGCGCGAACGCCCGGTCTCCAGTGACGCCGTGTTCGGAGATCCCCGTCGAGTCGAGCCGTTCGCCGAGCATCGACTTGACCGGGTAGCGCCAGAGCTCGGTGACGGTCCCTGTCACCACGAGAAGGTCTGGCCCCCGTTCGCGCGCCAGATGGCGCCCGTGCAGAACCTCGCTGCGTCCGAGACCAGGTACTGGATCAGGTAGGCCTGATCCACCGGATCTCCGACGATGCCGAGGGGGGACTGCTTACGCATCGCCTCCACGAACCGATCGTAGTACTCGGTCTGCAGCTTGCCGTCCGGACCGTAGAGGTGACGTTCGGTGAACGGCGTGATGGTCGCGCCCGGCGCGACGGCGTTCACGCGGATGCCTATGGGCCCGGCCTCGACGGCGAGCGACTTGGTGAGCATCGCCACGCCGGCCTTGGTCATCGCGTACAGACCGTACCCTTTCGCCGGCGCGTCGATGCCCGACGATGTGACGTTGACGATGGAGCCGCTCTGCTGCTCGGTCATGACGCGGATGGCCGCCTGGCACCCGAAGAACACGCCCTTGAGGTTCACCGCGATGATCCGATCGAGCTCGTCCTCGGTTGCTTCGGCGATCAGCCGGTCGAGCGGGATGCCGGCGATGTTGCACATCGCGTCCAAGCGGCCGTACGAGTCGACGGCCGCGTCGACGGTCGCGTCGACCTCCGCCCGGCTGGTGACGTTGCAACCGACGCCTATCGCCGTTCCGCCCTCGGAGGAGATGGCATCGGCCGTCTTCGCCGCGCCGCCCTCGTCCACATCGGCGGCTACGACGCTCGCGCCGGCAGCGGCGAGGACCTTGGCCGTCGCCTCACCGATGCCCGACGCAGCCCCGGTGACGACGGCAACCTTGCCGTCGAGATCGAAGACGCTCGCCGGTGTCATGGGCGCACGCAGACTAGACGAGTCGTCTTGACCCTGGTCACGGCCGGAGTATAGGATTCGCTATCTGGACCGTCAATTCGATATAGGAAACACTGGTGGCCGAGCAGGCGTTCATCGTCGGGATAGGCGGAACCACGAGGGCCGAGTCGGGCACGGAGCTGGCCGTCCGGTTCGTCCTGACGGAGTGTGAGGCGCGCGGCGCCCGGACGAAGCTCTGGACGGGTGCGGATCTGGAGAAGCTGCCCTTCTATGCCCCCGAGCGCCCGGAGCGCACTCCTGAGGCGCAACAGCTCATAGAAGACCTGCGTGCCGCCGACGGTGTAGTTATCGGCTCGTCGTCCTACCACGGCTCGGTCGCCGGTCTGATGAAGAACGCCCTGGACTACACGCAGGACATGATGAAGGACGATCGCCCCTACTTCGCCGGACGCCCCGTCGGGTGCATCGCGACGGGTGCGGGTTGGCAGGGCGTGGTCGCGACGCTCGAGCATCTGCGGACCATCGTCCACTCGCTGCGCGGGTGGCCGACTCCTCTCGGCGCCGCGATCAACACGCTCGAGAAGGCTTTCACTCCGGAGGGCGACCCCATCGACGAGAAGATCGCCTTTCAGCTGCGCACCGTCGCCGACGAAGTCGTCACGTTCGTCGAGCGCTGGAAAGGCTAGCCAGGCCTACGCGATGGGCGCTGCGCGGCGCTCTTGTTGCTTGCGTTGCCCGTAGCGGGTCATGCCCTGTGGCTTGTACAGATTCAGGAATTGGACCACCAGCAACACCGCGAGCCCGACCGCCGGATGGCCGAGGTCGCCGCCCAATGCGTACAGGGTTTCACCCTCGGCCCGACGCGCCACGTCGGCAAGCGAGCTCACGTCCGGCATGTGCAAGACCAGCACGGCCGTAGCGATCACGGTCAGCACCAAAGAGAAGATCACCCAGTAGTGCCGGAACAGCCCCCACTTCGTTCCGAGCGCCATGGCAAGCCCGGTGAGCAGCGAAGCCAGGGCCAGCGGGACGAGTGCGTACCAGCCCGTCAGCTCCATCGCGATCCAGGCGCTGCGCACCGTCTGGGCGCTCTCGCTACTCGCAGCGGCCACACCGAGAGCCAGGTAGGCGACAACGCCGCCCACCCAGCCGACCGAGAAGGTCAGGTGCGCGCTGAGCGCGAACTTGCGGAGGCCGGGTCCCATGGCCACGGCCAGCTAGCGACCGTGAGCCGGGACCCCGGATGGCGGCCGGTGATCCGTGGCCTCCGATGAGGAGCCCTCTCGGCCGATGTGCCGGCCTGGACCGTGGTTGCCGCCCACGCCGATGAGCTGCAGGACGACGAACACCGCGACCAGGACGCCCACGACTATCAGGGACACCTTTACCCACCGAGGCATGCCAAGCATTTTACTAAGCACTATGTCGATAGCAAATCGCAGTGTCCCTAGTAGCGGCGATGCGTATAGTTAGGAGCTATGCCCAAGCTCTGGACGGAGACGATCGAGGCGCATCGCCGCGAGGTGCGCGACGCCATCCTCGACACCACCGCCGGATTGGTGGCCGAGTACGGTTTGCTGGCCGTCACGATGTCGCAGATCGCCGAGCGAACCAGCATCGGCCGCGCCACGCTGTACAAGTACTTCCCGGACGTCCAAGCGATCCTGCTGGCTTGGCACGAGCGCGCGATCAGCGGTCATCTCGAGCATCTCGCCGAGGTCCGCGACCGGGCCGACGGTGCAGGCCGCCGGCTAGAAGCGGTGCTCGAGGCCTACGCCCTCATCGACCACGAGCACCACGGCTCGGAGCATGCCGGCCGGCACCTGAAGGATCCCGCTCTCGAGGCGGCCTTGCACAGGGGCGGCCACGTCGCCCGGGCCCAAGGCGAACTATGGGCGATGATCCGAGATCTGATAGCCGCGGCTGAGCGGGCGGGTGAGGTCCGCGGCGACGTCTCACCCGCCGAGCTCGCGAGTTACTGCATCCATGCCTTGGCCGCAGCCAGCAGCTTGCCCTCCAAGGCCGCGGTGCGGCGTCTCGTCGGCGTGACGTTGTCGGGGGTTCGTGCCCAGGGGTGAGTGCGGTACCTATCCGACGGTGATCGTCACGACCATGCCTGCTCGTAGTGGCCCGTCTCGTGACAACCGATGAGGACCCGACCCCTTTCGGTGAACCGATGGGTCAAGGTGCCCCGGCCCCCGGGGTCGAGGGTGAGCGCGTCGTCGGTGTCGCCCCGGTGTCCAGCGCCGTGCTCGTCGTCATCGGCCGTCCGTGCCTCGCGTTCGTGTTCCCGTTGCTCGCCGGCGTCGCCGATGAAGGCATCGTGCTGAACGGATCCGCCGTTCGTGAACCGGAAGGCGATCGTTTCGCCTCGCTCGACGTCGATCCGATCGGGCTCGAAGATCGCCGTTGGCCTCGACGAGCAAGGAGCCGTGCACCATGTTCATCCCGCAGGCGAAGTCGATCCGTCCGACGTCGTTCGGCATCACGGTGACGGTGGTCTTCGCGAAGGCGGGCAGATCGAAGGCCTGACGAAGGGCGGGAGGTGCACTCTCCGCCTTCGCGACGGTCGAAGGTGATCTGAAGGGGAACGCCCTGTATGACCCGGAGGAGATTCGGCGCGTATGCGCCCTGGACGACGATCGTCGCGCGCTGGACGCCGTCCCGGAGCTCGGCGAGCTTCGAGGCCTTCGGGCCGAAGAAGTACCAGAGGCCGAAAAGCGTGAAGGCCGCGCCAGCGGCGACGACTATCGCGTTGCTCATGCGCGAACCAGTCGTGCGATGGCGGCCGAGGCTTCGGCGATCTTCTGGTCGGCGACCTTTCCGCCTTCGGCAGCCGCCTCGGCGACACAATGCGACAGGTGATCGTCCATGAGGACGAGCGCGAGCGATTGGAGCGCCTTCGTGGCCGCGGACACCTGGGTCACGACGTCGATACAGTACGCGTCCTCATCGACCATCCTCTGCAGGCCCCGGATCTGACCCTCGATCCTGCGCAAGCGCAGCTTCACCGCTTCCTTGTCCTTCCCGTACCCGGGCATGGCTCCTCCTTCGGGTTGATACAATACCCCCCTATTGTATAGAATTTCCCGGCCCGTGCGTTCCGCTACCTTCGGGGTCATGCGCGACGGGACGGCTGCAGTGATGCGGCTGCTCGTGTTCGCGACGGTCGTCATCGTCGGCGCCCTCGACGCTGGCAACGTCGCGAGCGAGACCGGCACTGGCGCGACGACCGCGCTTGTCGACGGAGATCGAGTTCGAGCGATCCTTGCGCTGCCGGCGATGTCCGACGCGCCGGTCTACCGCATCCTCGATCGCTCGAGAGCAACGAACCCTGTGGGGCGGTCGCTGTCGATCGCCCCAATCGTCGCGCTCTTCTTCTCCGTCCGCACTCGTGTGGGTGTGCCGGCGTCACCTCCCGACCGTCGGACTCACGCGAACCGCGACCCGCCGTTCCTCGGCTGACTTTTCCACCTCCGCCGCGATCGCGGTGGTCGAGCCGAAGGAGCTTGGATGTCACATGACAGCGTTCGTGACCGTTCAATCTCGTTCCGAGTGAGAACGTACTTGCTTGCCGCCAGTGCCGCCGTGGTGTTGGCGGCCGCCTGTACTTCGACGGGTAGGACGATCGAGAGGCTTATCGTCGTCAATCACACCGTGTACGACGTGGAGGTCCTGGTGACCAGCGCCGACCGAGACGGCTGGCGGCTGCTTGGACGAGTGGCGGCGGGCGAGAGAGCCGTCGACGAGGAGGTCGAGGATCTCGGTGACCTCTGGATCTTTCGTTTCGAACACGGAGGTGAGGCCGTCGGCGAGGACCTTCGCGTCGAACGCGCAGAGCTCGAAGGCGACGAGTGGACCCTCGAGGTCCCGACAGAGGTGGAGGATCGGCTCCGTGCGCGCGATGTCGATCCTTCTCCACGCCAGCGCTAGTCCACACGAGGAGATGTGATCAGCCGAAGTCGAGGGATGTGTCTTTTCCTTCGGGGTTTCGGCGCTCATCGGCCAGAGGCCCGTCCTCAAGTGTCTCCCGAGGACGGAGCCGGGTCCGCGGCTTGCGCGGCGGAGGCTCGCCGGTGAGCCGAGTGAGCAAAGGAGTGACCAGTGCGAGCAACAAGACGTACGCCGCTGCCAGCGGACCGACGAACTCGTGTCCGCTCGCGACGGCGATCGTCGCGATGACAATCGAGAATTCACCGCGAGCAATGAGAAGTACCCCGACCCGTGCGCGCTGATGGTTGTCGAGGCCCGCTCGGCCGCCTATCAACCACCCACCCACGAACTTCGTCGCTGCCGTTACGGCGGCGAGGATGCCGGCGGTGAGGAGAACCGGTGGGAGCTCTGAAGGGTTGATCGAGAGGCCGAACAGCGCGAAGAAGAGCGCCGCGAAGAAGTCCCGGAGTGGGACGAGCAGGCGACGCGCATCCTCGATCCCCGGCCCGGACATCCCTATCCCGACGAGCAGCGCACCCACGGCTGCGGAGATCTCGACGAGTTCTGCGATTCCGGCACCGAGGACGGCCAGGCCGATGATCGTGAAAAGGAGAGCTTCGTCGGACCGGCTGAAGATGAATCGTGTGATCCCGAACTCGAGCTTGAGTGCTCCCACGAGGAACACTGCGACGACTCCTAGAGCAACGAGCGAACCCACGAGTCCCTGAGTGCTGACGCCACCGGCGATCAGGAGTCCCGCGAGCGCGGGCAGGTAAACGGCCATCGCGAGGTCTTCGATGATCAACAGGGACACGACGACCCGGCCCTCGGGACGACGTACCCAGCCGAAATCGTGCAGGAGCTTGGCGGCGATCCCAGATGAGGAGACGTACGTGATGCCGCCCAGCACCGCCGCGGCGATGGGTGCCCAGCCGAGGAGGATCCCCGCGACGAACCCGGGGATGAAGTTGAGCACCGCATCCAGGAGTCCGGCTCGAGTCTGCCTGCGCAGGGTCGTCACCAGCTCACGCGCTGAGTACTCGAGCCCGAGACTGAAGAGCAGGAGGATCAGACCGACTTCGGCCCCGAGCTGTACGAAGGATTGCGTCGTCACCAGGGGCAGGACTCCGCCCTCCCCGAAGGCCAGACCGGCGATCAGGTACAGCGGGATGGCGGGGATCCGCAGGAGTCCCGCGATTCGGGCCAGCACCGACAGACCGATGAGGACGGCGCCCAGCTCGATGAGTACCTTCCCCGAGTCCACCAGCTATACCGTAGTCGTCCTGCATCGCTTGCCGGGGAGGGGATCGTATGCGCACGAGAGTCAGCGAGATGCTCGGGATCGAGTTCCCGATCTTCGCCTTCAGCCATTGCCGCGACGTCGTCGCCGCCGTTTCCAACGCCGGAGGCTTCGGCGTCCTCGGCGCGGTCGCG
>JBOGXL010000365.1:0-3279 GCA_050694575.1 Actinomycetota bacterium
ACGGACTTCAAGCCCGCCGACCGGCGCCCGGTGAGCGAGATCACCTACTGGGACGCCTGGAAGAACACCGCTTCGGTCTGATCTGGCCTTCGGCGCAAACGCGATATATCGTGTCTTGGTGCCGATCGTGTCAGTAGCGGGGCTGACGAAGGTCTATCGGTCGCGGCGGCGCGGGGAGGTCAGGGCCGTCGACGACGTGTCGTTCGACGTCTCTCCCGGGGAGATCGTGGGTCTGCTCGGCCCGAACGGCGCGGGGAAGACGACGACGATCAAGTGCCTGTGCACCCTGGTGACACCGACGTCGGGACGGGTCCTCGTGGACGGCGTCGATGCCGTAACGCGCCCCCGGGCGGCGACGGGCAAGCTCGCGGCCGTCCTCGAGGGCAACAGGAACATCTACTGGCGTCTCACCCCGACCGAGAACCTCGAGTACTTCGCGGCACTGCAAGGGATCCCACGGCGTGCCGTGGCCTCGCTGAGGGACGACCTGATCGAGCGGTTCGGCCTCACCGAGCAGCGCAGCGCGGAGGCGCGCACGCTCTCCCGCGGCATGCAGCAAAAGCTCGCCGTCGCCTGCGCCTTCGTCAAGCAGACGCCGATCTTGCTCCTGGACGAGCCGACGCTCGGCCTCGACGTCGAGATCTCCCTCGAGCTGCGCGGCATGATGCGCTCGATGGCTGCCGACGCCGGCCGCACGATCCTGCTGTCGAGCCACGACATGGACGTCGTTCAGGACGTGTGCGAGCGGGTGATCATCATCAACAACGGCCGGATCGTAACCGCCGACCGTATCTCGAACCTCCTCGAGCTCTTCCGGGCCAAGGCCTACCGGTTCACGGTCCAGGGGAAGCTCGACGGGGAGGCCCTTCATGACCTCGAGGGAGCGTTTCCCGCCATCGCCGTCACCGGAGACGGCCAGCAGTCGATCATCGATGTCGAGCTCATGGACGGCGCGCGTCTCTACGAGCTGATCGACCAGCTGCGCCGCGCCGACGCCGTCATCGAATCGATCGACCGCAAGGATCCGAACCTGGAAGAGGTCTTCCTACGGATCGTCCGGGGCGAGGTGAGGCGGTGAAGACTGCCGTCCTCTACGGGGCATCGCTGCGGTGGAGGCTGCTCGAGCTGCGCCGGTATGCCTTCGACATGCTGTCCGGTGTCGTCTCGATCTACGGCTTCTTCGTCGTCATCTTCTTCGGTGCTCGGATCTTCGGCGGCGACCGGCCCGGGTTCGGCGAGACGATCGAAGGCGTCGTCGTCTCGTACGCGGTGTGGTCGCTGACGATGCTGGCGCTTGGATCGTTGACGTACGAGATCGTGCAAGAAGCTCAGCAGGGCACTCTCGAGCAGCTGGGGATGTCGCCCTTCGGCCTATCGCACGTATTGGTAGCCCGCGTCCTGACGTCGCTGGTCGTGTACTTCGGGATATGGGTGGCTCTCTTCGTTCTCATGATGGCCACGAGCGGACGGTGGCTGAACGTCGACGTCGTTAGCGTCCTGCCCTTGATCGCCCTCACCATCCTCGGCGTCTTCGGGTTGGGTTTCCTCCTCGGCGGGCTGGCGATCGTGTTCAAGCGGATCCAGCAGGCGCTCCAGATCTGGCAGGTCCTCGTCATCGGGCTCGTCCTGGTGCCACCCGACGAGGTTGTGGTCGTGAAGTACCTGCCGCTGGCGTGGGGGACACACTTGCTGCGTCGCGTGATGGTGGACGACGCATCGATCCTCGACTTCTCCGGCGGAGATCTTCTCTTCCTCGTGGTCAATACCGCCTTCTACTTCTTCGGCGGTGTGTACGTGTTCACCAGGTTCGAGCGCGCGGCACGGGAGCGGGGCTTGCTCGGTCACTATTGACCGATGTCGAACAAGGTCCTCACCGAGCGGCGGGGCGCTGTGACCCTCGTGACGATCAACCGTGCTGCTGTGCACAACTGCGTCGACACCGAGACCGCCGACGCCCTCGAGGACGTGGTGCGCGGGTTCGACGCCGACGAGGACGCCCGCGTGCTCGTGGTCACCGGCGCGGGCGGGAAGTCCTTCTGCTCGGGAGCCGACCTCAAGGACCCGCCGCGTTTCCGCGAGGCCGGGCCCATGGGGTTCTCGCGCTTGGACGTCTCGAAACCGACGATCGCCGCCGTCGCCGGCTACTGCTACGCCGGGGGTCTGGAGCTCGCGTGTTGGTGCGACTTCCGCATCGCCGACGACACGTCGAGCTTCGGTGTGCTCAACCGCCGCTGGGGTGTGCCCTTGATCGACGGCGGCACGCAGCGTCTCCCGCGCATCGTGGGACAAGGCAACGCGCTGTACCTGATCGAGACGGGCGCACGGATTGATGTGACCGCCGCGCTGCGCATGGGTCTCGTGCAGGAGGTCGTCGCGGCGGGCGCTGCGCTGGACAGAGCGGTCGAGCTCGCCCGGCGGATAGCGGAGTACCCGCAGACTTCGCTCGTCGCAGACAGAACCTCGGCGCTGCTGCTCGACGGGATCGAGGCGGAACGCGAGCGCGGCGAGGCGACGGTGGGTGCGCAGGAGATGCGGGACGGTCTCCGGCGCTTCCGCGCTGGAGACCGTCCCGACCCGCCGTCCTAATCAGCCGGCGCCTGCGACGCGGCCATGATCGGGCCGATGTTCTCCGGCGTGAAGAACTGCGCCGGCGAGATCGTCCCCGCCTGCATGCGCGCGAAGTCGTCCATCGCCTGCTGGTTGCCCATCACGGCGAGCATGACCTCCAATTGCTCCGGTGGAGGCGGCTCGAGCGTGGCGATCTCCTTCGTCATCTCGAACATGGGCAGCACATGCTCGTCGCGGGTGCGCTGGTAGCTCCCCATGGCCTCCTCGAACGAACGCGCTCCTGTGAAGGCTTCGTCGAGGGCGTTCGCGCAGAGCTCGGCATCCCGGAAGGCGTCCGTGATGCCTTGCGCCGTGATGAAGTCCTTGTTGTACCCGGCGTCGCCCACGAGCGCCCAGCCCGGCCCGAACGGCTTGCGGAAGTAGTTGGCGACGTTCGTCCCAACGAACCGCGCCTCCCGCTTCGCTCCCCGCACCCGTTCGGCGAACTCCGGCTCGAGCTCGAACATCTTCATGTAGTTGCCCTCGACGTCGTGGCGGTTCGCTTCGAACTCCGCGATGGGCCAGCCCCCGACTATGAGCGTGAGATCGTCGTTCGTGGGCATGACGGCCCAGCCGCGCTCGGGACGCGCGTGAACCTCGAAGCATCCGTCGTGCGGGAAGTTGCTCCAGTACGTGTAGTAGCCGCAAAGGATCGGTGGGGCATCGTGGTAC
>JBOGXL010000366.1:0-3025 GCA_050694575.1 Actinomycetota bacterium
CGCCCAAAGCCGTCACCTCGAAGCCCGCGGCATGCATCATGCGTTGCAATCCCGCGAGGTTGGGCGTCCACCACCAGGGGTGGACATGCCCGTCCAGGAAGGCCGCCGGGCGCCGCGGGAACAGCCGGGACAGCGACACGCTGATCATGTCACAGACGAAAGCCTCGCCCGTCGTCACGGACCTGACGGTGGCCAGAGCCCTGACCGGATCTCGCAGGTGGAGGAGGATGCTCCCTGCGAACGCGAAGTCGAAGCGACCGACGGACTCTGGCGTCAGGTCGTACACCGACATCGGCACGCGCTCAACGGACATCCCCAACGCACGCTGCGCGATCGCGAATGCGGAAGCCGCCCGGCCGGCATCATCCCTTTCCTGAGGGACGAGCTCGGGGAAATCTCGCTTGGCCGGGTCGTCGAGATCGATGCCGACGACCTCGTGCGCGCCCCGGCTTTTCATCGAGAACGCCCAGAAGCCGTCGCACGTGCCCACGTCGAGACAGCGCCTCCCTTCGAGGGATCCCGGGAACGGGATCGCCGCGAGGGTGGTCCGCGTGTCGAACCATCCCGGAGTGGTCACACCTTCCGGAAGATCGATCGTGTGAACCTCTTCGGCAAGCGCTCCCATGGTTAAGCGAGCCTCTCTATGAAGGTCGCGAGCTGGCGGAGGTTGCGGCACTCGTGCACGGCATCGCAATGCTCGGCGTACGCCGACATCACAGAGTCGCCGGTGTCCCAATGCTGGGGAGACTCGGGATTGAGCCACCACACACGCTTGGCTTGGTCGCGAACGTCCTTGAGCACCCAGGCCTCTGGGTTGCGGTAGTTCGAGCGAGCGTCGCCGAGGACGATGACGTGCGAGCGGTCGTTGACGGCTTCGAGGTAGTTCTCGTGGAACTGCTTGAAGGAATGTCCGTAGTCGGAGTGGCCGTCGAGCCAGATGACGTTCGCGACCTGTAGCGCCTTCGGGATCGCGTCGGCGGGATCGCTCGCCTTGAGCGTCTCGGTGACCTCGTCGACGGTGTCGATGAACAGGAACGAGCGGATGCGCGGAAACTGCACCTGGAGGCTCGCTACGAGCAGCAGCGTGAACCGGGTGAACGCGGCGACCGATCCGGAGACGTCGCAGATGAGCACCAGGTCCGGACGTGAACGCGACCTCACCTTGAACTGCGGATCGACCATAGAGCCGCCCGTGGACAACGACTTCCGGAAGGTCTTGCGCATGTCGAGCCGCCCGCGGACGCCGCGCTTCCGCAGCTTGGCCAGGCGCGTGGCCATCCGACGAGCCAGCGACACGACGGCGCGCCGCACCTCGGCGACCTCGTCGGACGTGATGGTCGCGAAGTCCCGCTCCTCCAGCGGCACGCGCAGGATGCGGTCGGCCACGTCCTCGGCTCCCCGCTCGGCCACCATGCGTCGGCGGACCTCCTGCTCGAGGATCCGACGCAGCCGCTCCAGCCTGGACTGGACCTCCATGCGCCAGATCGCCTGCTCCCAATCCTCGACGCCTTCTCGCTCGGCCAGGCGTTGCAGGAGCCGGTCGAGATCGAGGAAACGGAGGGCACGGTAGAGCAGGAAGCCCCCCGAGGCCTCGGATTGCAGCCGGTCGAGAACGGCGCGGGCAAGACGGCGTAGCTCCCCTTCGCGACCCTCGCGCAGCGCGCGGATCACGGCTTCCAACAGCTCCTCGTCGTCGATCTCGGTGATGTCGTCCGGTGAGACGTCGACGTCGAGGTCGATACCTTCGGGGGCGAAGAACAGATCGAAAAGTGTCGAGAACACTTCGAGATGGCCGGGCGCCCGGCACATGCTCGCGGCTAGGCCCCACTTGAACGATTCCCGATCGGACCAATCCAGGTGCCCGAGCGCTTCGGCCGCGACGAGCATCTCGTGGTTGGAGACCGGGACACCCGCCTCGCGCAGCTTCTGTCCGAAGGACTGGAGTCTCGCCAGCATGCGAGCTAGTTGTTCTGTGGCGCGGCCGGCGGGAGCTTGAGCTGCTGCGCGACGCGCTCGAGATCCTGCCGATACTTCAGAACGACGTTCAGCGTCTCCCGCGTCACGTCCTCGTCCAGCGTCTCGACACCGAGCTCGACGATCGTCCGAGCCCAGTCGATCGACTCGGAAATCGACGGTTGCTTCTTCAGCTCGAGCTGGCGAATGGCTCGGATGATCCGGACGAGCTGATCGGCGAGCTTCTCCGGCAGCTCGGGAACGCGCGTGAGGATGATCTCGCGTTCCCTGTCGGCCTCCGGGTAGTCGAGGTGGAGATACAGACACCGGCGCTTCAGCGCCTCCGAGAGCTCGCGTGTGGCGTTGGACGTTAGGAAGACCACGGG
This sequence comes from Actinomycetota bacterium, assembly GCA_050694575.1. Lineage (GTDB taxonomy): Bacteria > Actinomycetota > JAICYB01 > JAICYB01 > JAICYB01 > JBOGXL01. The sequence goes on from JBOGXL010000366.1 coordinate 2,340, forward strand.
GATGTGACGGGCGAGCATAGTCCCGAGCTCCGGGATCGTCACCTGGAAGTCCGAAAGCAGCTCGAGCAGAAACGCTTCGAACTCGAACTCGGTGCGGTCGATCTCGTCCACGAGCAGGACGACGGGATCCTGAGCGCGGATGGCATGGAGCAGTGGACGCTCGAGGAGGAACGGCTCGTCGAAGATGCTCTCTTCGATCTCCTCCCAATGGTGCTCGCGCGCTTCGTCGGCTTGGATACGCAGGAGCTGCTTGCGATAGTTCCACTCGTACAGCGCGCGCGCTTCGTCAAGGCCTTCGTAGCACTGGAGCCTGACGAGATCAAGACCCGTGGATGCCGCGACGGCCTTGGCCAGCTCGGTCTTTCCTACACCGGCCGGGCCTTCGACCAGGAGCGGCTTGCCCAATCGGTCGGCGAGGTAGACGGCCGTTCCGACGCGGCGGTCGGCGATGTACTGCGCGTCCCGAAGCTGCTTGATGACGTCGTCGACCGACGCGAAACGCCCCTTTCCCATGAGCGCAGATTATCAGGATGCGCCCTGGGCGCCCCTTGTCAAAGGACGACGAGCTCGTCCCGGTGGACGACCTCTCGAGCGTCTCCGACTATCTTCGACATCCGGGCCGAGTCGAGTCCGGCGATGCGCGTCAGTTCCTCGGAGGTGAACCCGACGAGGCCGCGGGCGAACGC
>JBOGXL010000367.1:0-1656 GCA_050694575.1 Actinomycetota bacterium
TCGACCTCCGGGCCGAGGATGTAACGACCGGAGCCGAGGACCCGCTCGGCGGCAGCCCGGTACTCGTCGCCGTGCACCTCGAACTCTCGCTGGGCGTCGAAGAGCGGGACGTTCACAGCTCTTCGTCCTCGACGGATCGCTTCAAGGCTTCGGCGATACGGCGGGATGCATCCCGGCCCCCGAAATCGTCGTCGCGCTCGGCTCCGGGCCGGGGACGCGCCGCGGCCTTCGCGATGAGCTCGGCATCGGCATCGGTGAGCTCGTTCCAGCCATCCCGCAATGTCTCCACCCACTCCGTCTCGCGGCGTGGGGTCACGCAGGGGACGCCGAGCCAGTAGGCCTCTTTCTGCAAGCCCCCGGAGTCGGTCACCAGGGCTCGTGCGTGCCCGACCAGGCCGATCATGTCGACGTATCCCAGCGGCGAGACCACGGTCACACCTGCGATGACCCGATCACCGAGCACCTTCTTCGTCCGGGGATGCAGCGGCATGACCACGGGCATCTTCCCGGCCACGAGCTCGAGTCCTCGAACTATGGAAGCGAGCCGATCGGGGTCGTCCGTGTTCTCGGCCCGGTGGATAGTCGCTACGGTGTACCGGCCCGGCTCCACACCGAACTCCGCCGGGACATCGGCCAGGGGCAGCGCGCGCTCGAGCACCTCGCGCATGACATCGCCCGAAAGGAGCACACCGTCGCGGATGCCTTCGGTCACGAGGTTGTCGACGGCCGTCTGCGTCGGACAGAACAGGAACGTGGACACGTGGTCGGCGACGACGCGATTGATCTCCTCGGGCATGTCCAGACGATGCGAGCGCAGACCGGCTTCGACGTGCGCGACGGGCACTCCGAGCTTGGCCGCCGCCAGCGCACCGGCCAGCGTCGAGTTCGTGTCGCCGTGCACGATGACGACGTCGGGACGCTCGTCGCCGAGCACCGGCTCGAGCCGCTTGAGCATCTCGCCCGTCTGTTCGCCGTGCCCGGCGCTCCCGACGCCCAAGTGGTGGTCGGGTACGGGCAGGTCCAGCCCCTCGAAGAAGATCTGGGACATCTCGAAGTCGTAGTGCTGGCCCGTATGTACGAAGACCTCGGCGATGCCCAGCTCGTACAGAGCGGCGTGCACCGCCGCGGCTTTGATGAGCTGGGGCCGGGCCCCCACTATCGACGCGACCTTCAGCGCGGCGCCTCCGTGAGGCTGTCGCCGTCCAGCTTGTAGCGGCGACCGCAGATCTCGCAGCGCAGCGACTCCGGCAACCTTTCGCCGCACGCGCACGCCCACCCCATCACCCGAGCGGGGTTGCCGAAGACGAGGGCGTGATCGGGAACGTCTTTGGTAACCACCGCTCCGGCCCCTACGAAAGCGTGTCGTCCGATGGTCACGCCGCAGACGATCGTCGCGTTCGCCCCGATCGAAGCTCCGCTGCGGAGGAGCGTCCGCTCGAACGCGTCCTTGCGATCGACGTCGGCGCGGGGATGCCGGACGTTCGTGAACACCATCGACGGACCGCAGAACACGCCGTCCTCGATCTCGACGCCGTCGTAGAGCGAGACATTGTTCTGGATGCGGACGCGATCACCTATGCGCACGCTGCCGGCGACGTACACGTTCTGACCCAGCACACAGTCGCGGCCTATGGTCGCGCCCGCCGTGACGTGGAC
>JBOGXL010000368.1:0-1927 GCA_050694575.1 Actinomycetota bacterium
GGATCCGCTCCACGATCGGGATCGGGACGTAGGAGTTGAAGCCGCGGCCTTCCTGTGCCGCAACGAGGGCCGAGGAGAACGCGACGGGACGTCCGTGTGGAAGACCGAAGAAGTCGAGACACAGAACGGAGACGCTGGGCTCGTCTGCGCCGTCGTGAAAAAGCTCCATCCACATCGCGCGCATCGTCTCCGGAGGCGCGGGAGGAAAGGTCATCCAGATGTGGCGGATCACTCCTGGGCCGGCGATGTCGGCGAGCGTCAGCTTCTCGTTCGGCGCGAGGCGCTTCGATGGCGCGCCCTTGCGGGTGCCGGCAGCTCGGCCGCCGGCGCCGCGCTCACCCGTCGGGTTCTCGAACGTGACGGCTCGCGAGTCGAGGTTCGGATCGATGTGCGACGGATCCATCCACATGACTCGCCAAATATGCCAAAGCGCCGTCGGGGCGCCTACCCTGGCCCCCATGACCGAGCCCGAAGCACGCTCAGACCTGCTCCGCGGACTGCTCCAGTCCTGTTACGTGATCGAGCATGCTCGAGAGGGGCTGCAGCGTCGATGGGGCGGTGACTTCGAGCGTGACGCGGGGACGACGGCCCAACGAGCCGAGCGACTAGGTCGGCTGTTGGACGAACACGGCTTCCGCCGTACCGACGAAGTGATCTCACCGCACACCGACTGGTTCGAGTCGCTGTGCGGCTCAGAGCCGACAGAGGTTCCCCTCGGTGCCGCGGTCCTTCACAACTTCGGGAAATGGAGCGACGTCTTCTGCGAGCCCTATCTGGATGACATCAAGGAGTTCATCGAGCTGGCGTCCGAACACACACGCGTCGACGTCGAGCTCCGGACCATGACGGAGGAAGAAGCGTTCCTCCCGACGGCCGATCTGCCCGAAGGACGGCTGTTCGTCATCCTCACGGACGTCCACGTCGGCTCCCGGACCGGTGAGCGACTGACACGTCGGGCGATCGCCGAGATCAACGAGATCGGCCCGGAGTTCGTCGTCATGCCGGGTGACTTCACCGAGGACGGTGAGCCGGAGCAGTTCCGTCTCGCCCGCGAGATCTTCGAGGGCCTGACCTGTCCCTACTACGCCGTGCTCGGCAACCACGACGCCGTGCAGCGATCGACCAGGGAGCCGTTCGGCGAGAAGCTCTACGCAGAGACGTTCGGGATCGAGTCTCAGGACTTCGTCCTCGAGTGTGGCGACCTCCAGATCGCTCTCGTGAACTCGACGGATCCAACGGCCTCGCCCTTCCCGGATTGGGACGTCTCACGTGGCAGCGTCGGCGGCATCGCCGCAGGTGTCGATTCGGGCGCGCTCCGGCCCGGACAGGCCGAAGAGCTCGCGCAGCGGTTGGATCCGCAGCGACAGACGCTTCTGATCCAGCACCACGAGCTCCATCCGTTCCCCGGATTCCCGCCCGTGAAATTCGCGTTGCGGGAGGAAGACGCCGCCGCGGAGCTCGAAGCCCTCCGGGATCACGACCTGATCGGCCTCATCGCCGGACACACGCACCGATCGGCCGTCCTCAAGGTTGGGGACGGCTCGTTGACGCAGCTCGAGATCCCATCGCTCAAGGATTGGCCCTTCGCGTACTCGGTGGCCGGGGTGAGCGAAGCGGGCGTGCAGGTCGTGGTGCGACAGGTGTCTGATCGCGACCTCGTCTGGCGCTTCTCGCATCAGATGCCGCCGCTGATGCGGCGCTTCGCCGTCGGTGGACCCTGGGCGAATCTGAGCTACACGTTCAGCCGGTAACGGCGGGCTGTTTCGCCCCGAGGTGCTTGGCGAAGAAGTCCTCGGACGCCTGGATCTCGAAGGCGGGCACGGCGGCGTGGGCGCCGGGGTTGATGTGCGCGGTCTTCTCCTTGCTGCCGATGGCGTCGAAGAGCGCCAGCGCCTGCGCCGGCGGAACGAGCTCGTCCTGCCACTGC
>JBOGXL010000369.1:0-3327 GCA_050694575.1 Actinomycetota bacterium
CCCCACCTCGATCTCGATCGGGATCCAGCTGCGGGCGACGCCGGGGATGCGGACGTACCACATGTCCGAGTGCACCCGTTCCGAGGTTGCTCCGGCCGGGAGCCGGGACACCCAGCCGTCGATCACCTCGTGCGCGTCGATCATCTTCGTCTAGGCACCGCCGGCTCGCACACGGGACACGGCTGCTTACGCGTCCGGCCGCGGACGGGCGTTCCCTTCTTCTGGGCGGCAAGAACGCAGTCCGGCCGGTGGTAGAGCGTCCCGTTGCGGAACGTGACGGGACCCGTCGCTCGGCGCTCCGGCTCGAGCTCTTCGACGAGCGCTCGAACGGGGCGAGTCTTCGGCGGTGGCGTGAACCACACGCGGATCTGCTCGACGATCCCGTGCGGGTTGCGCGCGAGGCCTATCGCGCCCAGGCCGAAGAACACGGGGAGCAGCGACTCGAGGCTGTCGCGGAACACGGCGCGGACGAGTCCGTTGTCCTGGACGAACGGTTCGTGCACGAACGCCGGGATCAGCTGGAAGATCACGGCGCCGGCGAAGGCGCCCAGCCAGCTCCCGACGCCGCCGATCACGGCCAGCGCCAGGAAGAGCAGCGACTGGAACTTGAAGTACGAGAAGGGCGTCGCCAACCCGTCGGAGGCCGAGAAGAGCGCGCCGCCGATGCCGGCAATCATCGCCGAGATCGAGAAGGCCGTCAGCTTCAAGCGAGCGACGTCGGTGCCGAGCGCGGCGAGACCCACTTCGGTGTCCCGCATCGCGGCGAGGGCCAGTCCCGTCTTGCTGCGCCGAAGGTTCTGAACGAGCAGGGCCGCGACGGCGAAGACGGCGAGCGCCGCTATGTAGAACGACCTCGGACTGCGCAGATAGTCCGGCCTGTCGAAGACGATCCCGGACAGACCACCCGAGAACGATCGCGAATTGAAGGCAACCTCATCCATCACCGCTCCGAAGGCGAGCGTCGCGAACCCCAGGAACAGCGGCGAGAGGTTCACCGCGCGCAGTGCCAGGAATACCCCGAGGGGAACGACGGCCAGTCCCCCGAGGATCACGGCTCCCCAGAACGGGACACCCATGTCGGCGATCAGGTGCGCCGTGACGAAAGCGCCGAACCCGGCGAGGGCCGCCTGGCACAGCGACACCTGCCCGGCGAAGCCCGAGACGACGACGAGCGACAGGAAGACCAGGGCTATGGCCGGCACGCGCGCGAGCTGGAGCTGCCAACCTTCGCCGACGACGAACGGTGCGACGAGGGCAACCACCGCGACGATCCCGATGCGAGTGGCCGCGTCGCGCGGCGAGAGATCGCGGAGCACGGGTGGAAGGGGCGGCACCGTCCAGCGATCGCTCGGACGACGCCGCCACTGCGGGAGGAAGAGCAACCCGAACAGCACGAGGAAGGGGATGGCCGGCCGCAGCTGCCGGGCGACCTCACCGGTGGCGTACCGCTGGACGATGATCTGCGCGATCCCGATCCCGTACGCGCCGGCCAGGGTGAGCGGGAAGCTTTGAAGTCTCCCGGCGATGGCGGCGGCCGCCGCGGCCACGACGAAGAACGTGAGCGTTATCGGCTCGAGGCTCCCGAAGGACGGGGCGAGGAGGATCCCGCCGAGCGCCGCGAAGCTCGTCCCGATGGCCCACGACAGACCCGACACCCGGGCCGAGTCCACTCCGGTGAGCTCGGCGATGTCCGGCCTGTCGACGACCGCCCGCATCCGCACACCGAGCGCCGAGTAGCGGAGGAAGGCCAGCAGCCCCATCGCGAGCGCGACGGAAACGCCGATGCTCGCCGCGCCCTCGAGGCTCGCGCGAACGCCTCCGGCCTCGAACACGCGCGGGGAGAAGATGCTCGTCGGCGTCAACGTCGTGCCGGCTCCCCACAACACGCCCGCGATGCCTTGGAGCGCGACGAGCAACCCGATCGTCGCGACGATCTTGACCACCTCTCCGGCATCGCGCAGCCGGCGGAACAGGACACGATCGAGCGTCCAGCCGAGGGCCGGGGCGAGAACCCCCACCGAGACGACGAGGGCGATCCCCGTCGGCATCCGCCACGTCTGGTCGTAGTCGAAGGCGATGAGGCGGATCTGGCCGCCCTGGGCGAGCTGATAGAAGACGTAGGCGAAGAGCATGCCGATCGCCCCGTGCGCGAAGTTGAAGATGCCCGACGCGCGGTACGTCAGGACGAGGCCGAACGCCGAGAGGGCGTAGATGCTCCCCACGACGGCACCCAAGAAGAGCGCAGTGAGGAGCGTAGACATCAGGCCGACATCCGGTGAACCGTCACCGCGCGCCGCGAGACTTGAAGGGCCCTACCCCCTGTGGAAGGCTGGCCGCCATGGTACAGCGCAGTACCGTCGCCTGGATCACGGAAAACCGGTTCCTAGCAGCAGGAATCGCACTGATCATCATCGCCGTCGCCGTCGCATTCGCCGTCATCAACGACAGCGACCAAACCCTCGGATCCAAGCTCGCCGAGGGCGTCGACCCGGCGCCCACGTCCGCCTCCGATGGCTCACCGGAGTCCACGGGTGGTGCGGCGACGCCGGGCTCGGCTGTCACCGGACGGCCATCGGGCTCGTCGGGAGCGCTCATCCCCGGGCTCCCCGGGAGCCCGGGCGCCAAGCCGTGCACGGCACGACGGGTCGCGGCGCCGGGGGTCACCGACGAGACGGTGACGATCGGCCAGATCGTCACCGACTCCAACAACCTGCCCCAGCAGCTCCGTCCGGCCCACGAGGGACTCCAAGCGTTCACGAACGTGTTCAACCGCTCCGGTGGCCTCTGCGGCCGCAAGTTGCGCATCGAGTACCGCAACGACAACCTCAACCCGGCCACGCACAGCCAAGACGCGCGCGAGCTCGCCGGGCGGGTGCTCGCTTTCGTCGCCAACGAATCGCTCCTCGACTTCCTGGACTACGAACGAGAGCCGCCCTTCGAGCCGACGGTGCAAGGCGGCGGAGGCAAGGTCCCGGACGTCGGCGGTCTCGCGTTCGGATACGGACGCGCCCAGTCGGCATGGCACGCAGGCGTGATCGGCAGTGTGTCTCCCACGCTGGTCGGCGGCGGTCAGTACAAGTTCCTCCTGAACGAGCAGCGGTCGAAAGGAACGCCGTGCCGCAAGGGCGGAGTCGTCTACCTCAACGAGCCCACCGGCGCCTCGCAGGATCAGGCACGCCTCGGCGCCGTCTCCATAGAGGAGAGCTGGGGTGGCGGCATCGGCCGAGGCAACACGAAGGAATACGAGGCCCGCTTGCTCGATCCGGTCCAAGCCTATGAAGCGCTCGTGGACAGGATGGTCGCGGACGGGATGAACTGCGCGTTCAC